>DASUIY010000244.1:0-10088 GCA_036279555.1 Solirubrobacterales bacterium
CCCGGTCATGGGGAAGCCCTCGGAGATCCCGGCCGGGCCGGCCCCCGCAACGGGCTGCCCGGCGGCGAGCTCGAAGCGCGTCTCCGCCTCCTCGAGCGTCAGCGTGAGCTGGGGCGCCACGGGATAGACCCGGCTGGTCGAGAGGAAGACCAGGAAGGCCCCCTGGCGCCGGGCCGCTTCGAGGCAGTTGAAGGCGCCGAGCAGGTTGGTGTGGACCGAGTAGGAGGCGTCGGCGAAGCCGGCCAGGACCGACGGCTCGGCCGAGCACTCGACCATCGCGTCGAACTCACCGGCGGCCGCGAGGTCCCCCGCCTCGCGCACGTCGCCGTGGAGGAACTCGACCCCGGCTTCGCGCAGGCGCGGCAGGTTCAGCTCCGAGCCGCGGCGCATCAAGTTGTCGAGGGCGACGATCTCCCAGCCGGTTCGCCGCTCGGCGAGAGCGACGCCGAGGTTGGCGCCCACGAATCCGGCGCCGCCGGTGATCAGGATCCTCACGAGGGGGTGCGCTGGTCGGGCACGGCAGCAAGATATGGGATCGCCTGGAGCAATCGGCGCCGCCGCCCCCACCGGGCCGGCCGTCAGGGCCTATATCTTGCGCGGCCGGTGACCGAGGCAGGCGCTACGCCGCAGGATTCCCTCCCATATCGTGGGGCACGAGAGTGGACGGCGAGCCACCCGACCGCGATGGCGGCGATCGCCTACGGGCTGTTCGCGCTGATCGCCGCGCCCGCGGCCTACTTCTCCCTCTTCGACCAGTTCGCCTTCTACGACGACGAGGGGACGCTGCTTGTGGCCTTGAAGGCATTTGCCGACGGCCAGGTCCTCTACCGCGACATCTATGCCGCCTACGGCCCCTTCTTCTTCGACGTCTTCGGCGGCTTCTTCGCGCTGACCGGCTGGGCCGTCACCAACGACGCCAGTCGCCTGATCGTCGGCGTCGTCTGGATCGCCAGCAGCGTCGCCTTCGGCGTCGCCGCCCAGCGCCTCAGCGGCCGGCTCTCCCTTGGGATCGGGGGAGCGATCGCCGCCTTCTCGGCCCTCGGCGTCCTCGCGGCCGAGCCGATGCACCCGCAGGTGATGATCGCCCCGTTGCTCGCGGGGGTGACGCTGCTGGTCGCCGTCGGGCCGACGCGGCGGGTGGCCTGGGCCGGTGCCGCCGCCGGCGCGCTGCTCGGAGGTTTGGTGCTGACCAAGGTGAACGTGGGGGGCTACGCAGCGATCGCAGCCGCGATCGCTGCGGTCCTCACCTGGGGGCCGGCGTACCGGCGCCGCTGGCTGCGCTGGCCGGCGGTCGTTTTTCTCCTCGCCCTGCCCTTCCTCATCATGTATCCCGACCTGCGCGAGGAATGGGTGCGCGAACTGGCCGCGCTCGAGTTCCTGGCGCTCGCGGCCATCGCCATCGCCGCCCACACGGCGCGCCCCGCGCCCGGCGAGCCCGACGCGGCGCTCGGCCGCTGGCTCCTCGGCGCACTCGCCGGCGCCATCGCGGCACTCGTGGCGATCCTCGCCCTTCTCGTCCTGACCGGGCCGACCCCCAGCGAGGCCTTCGACGGGATCGTCACGCAGGGGCTGAAGCTGCGCAGCGTCTTCTCGGTCCCGCTCACCTCGCCGGCCGCGGCCGCGGACTGGGGCATCTTCGCGGTGGCGGCGGCCGGCCTGGCCGTCTGGCTGCGACGGGATCGCGCCGGCCGCTCGGCCTGGCCCGGCATCCTGCGCATCGCCGCCGGGGTGGCGATCTGGTTCACGATCGCCGGCTCGGCACCGCTGTCGCTAAACCCGACCGGCAACTTCATCGCCCTGCCGATGGCGCTTGCCTGGGTTGCGGCGCTCGCCCCGAGCGGCGCGGGCGAGACTCCGTTTCGCCGTTTCGCCCGCCTCTTCCTGCCGCTGCTGGCGGTCGGGCAGACGCTTCAGGTCTACCCGGTCGCAGGCAGCCAGGTGCGCATCGCCTCGGTGGCATTCGTAGCCGTCGGCGCGGTCTGCCTGGCCGACGGCATCGGGCAGCTCCGCGCCTGGAGCGCCGGGAACGGCTGGGAGGCGCCCCGGTTCCAGGCCGCGAGCACGGTCGTCGCGCTGGCCGTAGCGGCGGTGCTCGGCTTCCACGGGCTCGTGACGTCCGCGGCCGGTGGCCTGGTCGCCTACCGCGAACGGCCGGCGCTGCCCTTCCCCGGCGCCCACCTCCTGCACCTCGCCCCTCCGCAGGGAGAAGAATTCGCCGAACTAGTCGATCTCCTGCACGAGCACCGCTGCACCACCTTCATCGGCTTCCCCAACGTCGACAGCCTCTACCTCTTCTCGGGAATCGAACCGCCGAAGCCGAACCCCCCCGGCGCCTGGCCCGTCGTCCTCCCGGTCGACCAGCAGCAGCGCGTCGTCGACCAGATGCGCGCCTCGCCCCGCCCCTGCGCGATCCGCAACGACGGTCTCGCCGACAGCGCCTGGTTGCACGGCACCCCGCCCGACGAGAGCGACCCCCTGGTCGGCTACGTCTTCAACGACTTCAGGACCGTCGACACCGTCGGCGATTTCGAATTCAGGTTGCCGGAGCAGCCGGCCGGGCGCTGATCGCCGGCTCGGCGGCCTCAGTCGTGGACGCCGGAGAGGCTGCGCTCGACCTGGGCGTGCACCCACGCATAGGTCTTGTCGAGCCCCTCGCGCAGGGAGATCGAGGGCTCCCAGCCGTAGGTCTCCTGGATCAGCGCGTTGTCCGAGTTGCGACCGCGCACGCCCTGCGGCGCGTCGAGGTCGTATTTGCGCTCCAGCTCGACGCCCGCGATTCCCTCGACGAGGCTGACCAGGCCGTCGATCGTCACCAGCTCGGAGCTGCCCAGGTTGATCGGCTCGATTCGCGGCCCCGAGGCGATCGTCAGCGTGCCCTGCACGCAGTCGTCGATGTACATGAAGCTGCGGGTCTGCTTGCCGTCGCCCCAGATCTCGATCTCGTGCCTGCCGCTTAACTCTGCTTCGGCGACCTTGCGGCAGATCGCCGCCGGCGCCTTCTCCCGTCCTCCCGTCCAGGTCCCCTCGGGCCCGTAGACGTTGTGGTAGCGCGCGACCCGGGTCTCCATGCCGAAGTCCTCCATGAAGTGGCGGCACATGCGCTCGCTGAAGAGCTTCTCCCAGCCGTACCCGTCCTCGGGCATGGCGGGGTACGCGTCGGCCTCGCGCAGGGCCGGCACCTCCGGCGTCTCCTGCTTCTCGGCGGCGTAGACGCAGGCCGAGGACGAGTAGAAGAAGCGCTCGACGCCGGCGTCGCGGGCGGCGATCAGCACGTGGGTGGATGGGAGCACGGAGAGCATGCAGAGCGCCTTGTTGCCCTCGATGAAGCCCATCCCGCCCATGTCGGCGGCGAGGTTGAAGACCTCGCCGGCCCCATCGACCGCCTCGCGCGCGGCGTCGAGCAGCGAGACGTCGAGCACCCGGTTGTCGGCCGCGTCGAAGACCTGATGCCACTCCTCGAGGGGCTTGCAGTCGACCGAGCGCACCTCCCGTCCCTGGCGCAGCAGCTCGCCGACTAGGTGGCCTCCGATGAAACCGCCGCCGCCGGTGACGAGGACGGCGCCGCTCGAGGTGGAGTTCGTCATCGCGCGAATGCTATCCGGCGAGGGCGTCGGCTCAGAGGCCATGGCGACGCCTCCTCATGGCGAGCGCCTGGCGCAGCGAGATGTCGAGCAAGCCCTCGGGCGGCGGTGTGCGCCTGGCGACACGCCGGCCACCTCGCCATCCCCGCACCCGTCCCCTGACGCCTCGCAGCGTGCGCTCGGAGAGAAGCTGCCCCCCGCAGATCGCCGTCTCGGCGGCAAGGGCCCGCGATAGAAGCAGCGGGCGGGTGCCGAAGCCGTACACGTGCAGCATGTAGCCGCGGCTCCAGCCGGTCATCTCGTACTTGGCGCCGGAGCGGGCACCCAGCGTTTCCGAGTAGGCGTGAATGCCGCGGGCGCCGGGGGCCAGCCTGCAGCGCCCCCCCTCTGCGCGAAGTCGCAAGGCGAGGTCCAGGTCCTCGTAGTAGAGGAACATACGCTCGTCGAAGCCGCCGACCGCCTCGAAGGCGTCGCGCCGGTAGAGCGCCGCCCCGCCGGTCGGCCCGAGCGGGTCCCCGGCGGTCGCCAGGGCCTCCACCGGCTCACCGTTCAAATAGTCGAACCCGAGCAGGGTGCGGTCGGCGACCACCCCCGCGGAATCGATCTTGCCCGGGTCGCGTTCGCTGAGCAGGACGGCGGCCACCATCTCGGTGCCGGCGTCCAGCTTCTCGGCGAGGCCGCCGGCGAATCCGGGCTCCACCGTGACGTCGTCGTTGAGAAAGACGATCGGGTCTCCCGGCTCCTCGCGGACGGCGCGGTTGAGCGCCTTGCCGAAGCCGAGGTTCTCGCCGAACTCGGCTGCCCTGACCCAGGGGAAGCGCTCTCTGGCCAGGGCGCCCCCGGCCCCGTCCTCGCTGTTGTCCGCGATCACCACCTCGGGCCGGTCCTCCTGGCGCTCGAGGGCCGCGAGCGTCCGAGCCAGCCGCTCGCCCGCGCGCAGCGTGGGGATGTAGACGGTCAGCGCCATATCAGGCCAGCCCGAATGCGTCGCGTACCTCGATCGGAAAGCGGTCCCCGTGCAGATCCTCTGCGTAGCGCCTCAGGTTCTCCGAGTAGCGATCGACCGCCTCCGAATCCTGCGCAAGCGCGAGGACCGCGTCCCGCAGCTCGGCCGGGTCCGAAGGAGAGGCCGTCAGCCCGAGCCCATGACGTTCGACCAGCCGCCCGACCGCGTTGTCGTTGCCGACGACCACCGGTGTCCGCGCCGCCGCCGCCTCGAGCAGGACGCGGGAGCCCGACGGGCGCCAGCCGAAGGAGAGCAGGGCGCAGCGCGAGGCCGCCATCCGCGCCATTGCCTCGGGATAGGGCACCCGCCTGAAGTCCGTGTCGAGTTGGACGCCCGCGGCCCCCATGGCTCTCAGCTCAGTCTCCAGCTGCGCCCGGTACTCGGGTGCGACGGCCCCGTAGATGGACAGCTCGAGGCCCTCGCAGCCGGCCGCGAAGGCTGCGGCGAGCCGCCCCATTCCCTTGCGCTCGTCGATGTAGCCGAACATGAAGCACCCGTTCCTCTCCCTGCTCGGAGCCGGCGCCGGCTCCAGCTCGAGGCGGGGCTCGGGAAGCCAGCGCGCCGGCGCTCCGCGCCGGCGCTGCCACCGCTTGACCGCCTCGGCGTCGAGGCCGAAGATTTCATGGGCATCGGATCGCCGCCGCCAGCGCTGGATGTTGAGCTCCTTGAACACCGCGCTGGCCCGTTCCCGGGGTGAGAGCGGGAGCCGGTAGGCCCGGGGGTAGTGGGCCGTTGCGAACATGATGAAGATGCTCGTCTTGCAGGGGAACCGTGGCGTGCCGGCGAGCCAGCGCAGGACCGGGTCGGCGAAGAGCACAGCCGTGTGATCCGGCCGCGTCCTTGCGACGGCGTCTTGCAGGAGCTCGATTTCCTGCCGCGCCAGGGATGCCTTGTCCAGCCCGGTCTCGGCAGCGGGGCGGGGTCGCGGACGCCCCAGCGAGTGGACTTCGATCCGGGAGTGGTCGATGCTTTCCAGCAGAGCGTCGGGTGCGGCAAGTACGACGTCGGCTCTTCCCGCGAGCGCATCGGCGAACGCCTGGGCGTAGAAGTTGTGGTGGCCGCCGGCGTTCCACTCGAAGAGGCAGATCTTCATGCCGCGGCCGTCCGGCGGCTGAGCAGAGGGCGGACGATGCCGATGATCCTTCTCACGTCGCCGCGGGAGAATAGGAGCTCCAGAGGGAGCCAGACCGCGGTCACCGTCGCCAGCGAGAGGAGCAGGCCGGCGGCGTCTTCGTCGAAGCCCAGCAGCTGGGCGGCAAGGGCCGCGAGGGCGGCGATCGCGCTCGCCTTGCTTACGGTCAGCAGCGAGCGCCTGATCAGCGGATGCGCGCCGATCGCGAGGACGATCGTCCCGACCAGCGTGGAGACGGTCAGGGCGAGGCCTACGCCACCCTCGCCGAGCGGCACGGTCAGCAGCGCGGCCATCGCCAGCAGGACGGCCGATTCGGCGATCGAGGAGGCGAGCGGGAAGCCGGCACGCCCGTCCGCCATGAACGAGCCGATCATCGTCGCGCAAGCGCTGGCCGTCAGCATCATGCCCAGCGAGCCGACCAGGACCACGTCTGCGGTCGGTTTCCATTCGTCCCCCAGCACCACCGCGATCAGGGGCTGGGCGGCACCGGCGACCAGTGCAAGCGGCAGGCCGGCGACGATCGCCGTGAACGCGGCGATCTCCGCTGTCCGCCGGGGGCGCAGCTCGGCTTCTCCGGAGAGGGCCGGGAAGGAGACCCGGGCGACGGCTGAGGCGAGTGCGATCGGGAAGGAGAAGAGGCGTTTGGCCATCGCGTAGTAGCCGGCCATCGGCGCCCCGCCGACCGCGGCGAGGATGCTGACGAAGCCCAGCTCACGGACCAGGTAGATGCCCTGCAGGATGCTGACTCGGATGCCGAACCCGAAAAGGGGCCGAACCGGATCCAGGTCGATCCGCGGGCGTCGCGTGAAGGGCTGGATGCTCCACGCTGCGACGACTCCGGCGACCGCGCCGGCCGGGACCGCGCCGGAGAGGCTGAAGGCGCCGAGCCCGGCCACTGCTGCCGCCAGCGCGAACCCGTTGAAGGCAAGCGTCTCGGCGGTCTCGACCAGGGCGACGCGCCCGAAGGCGAGCCGCCGCTCCATCAGCACCATCGGCATCGCCCGCGCCGCGTAGAGGGGCATCGCCAGGGTCGCGACCGCGATCATCTGCAGCGTCTCACTCGATCCGCCGGCGGCCGGCACGAACACGAACGCGGCTAGCATGACCAGCGTGCTGAGCGCGGTCGCGAAGATCAGCATCAGCCCCCCGACCGCGGACTGGAGCCGGGGGGAGGGATCTTGGTCGAGTCGCACGAGTGCCGCCGGGAGGCCCAGCTCGGCCGCCCGCTGGCCGACCAGCTGAACCGCCAGGGCGATGGCGAAGAGCCCGTAGTCGGCCGGGGTGAGGATCCTGGCGAGGAGGACGGTGACGCCGGCGGTGAGCAGCTGCAGCGCCAGGGTCCGGCCGACCAGGACCCCCACCCCGCGAGCCGCAGCAACCCCCAGGGCGGGCTCGGCCGGTTGCGCGGCCTCGAACCGCTCCGCGTCCTCGAACGGCTCGGGGTCGCCGGCCACCTAGAGGAGACCCGCGGGTGGCTGGATGTCGAAGATCTTCAGTAGCGGGCCGCCGGCCGCGTCGGGCACGATCTCGAACACCGAAGGGGCGCCGATCCAGGATCCCTGCAGGAACAGTCGGGTGGGGGGGAGGCCGCCGGGCTCGTCGATGTCGCGCTGGTAGGAGATGCCGCCGAAGTTTTCCTCTCCCGGGATCACCTTCAGGTTGGTGTGCTTGCGGTCGGGGTCCCGCTCGAACAGGAGGAGGTCCGGCCGCGGCGTTGCGACTCGGCCGTTGGGGAACGTCTTGCCGGCGAGTTCGCCGACGCTCAGCGACCACTCGTCTGGCTTGGCCCCACGGAAGGGAAGGTTGGTGCCGTACGCCTGGGCGCGGAAGCCGGACTCACCGGAGAGGACGCTGATCCGCGCGCGAGAGGTGGCCAGTCCGCGGTCGACGATCAGGAGATCGGCCCGAGGTGCGGTGTACGAGGCGATTTCGAAGCTGCGGGTGACGCCCGGGTCGGGGGCGCCAAGGGTCCGGGAATAACGGTTGACCAGCGCGCCGTTGTCGCTGCGACGGACCGTGACGAAGATCTGCTTGGGGGCCTGCTGGATTTCGAAGATCGCGGGGATGCTCATCGGCAGCCACGAGCCGGTGTCGTAGTAGGTCTTGCCCGGAAGGCCGGAGGTGCGGAAGCTCGTCGACCTGGTTCGCCTGCTCACCGGGTCGAACACGTGCAGGCGCGCCGTGCGGCCGCGCGTGCTCACCCAGTAGACCTGGGTGTTGTCGGAGCCGCGGCCGCTGTCGGTGAAGACCGAGTCCGCCTGGGCGATCGACCGCGGCAGCGGCATCGTCTTCACCAGGGGGAAGGGCTCCGGAAGCGTGCGCTGGATGATCAGCCCGGCGATCAGGAGCACGACGATTGCCGCGAGCCCCGAGACGATTGCCGCTTTCGCCCCCGGCTGCCCGCCGCGAACGGCTTGGGGCTCCGTGGCCCGGGTCTCGTCCTGGGGCGGCTCGGCGGGCGCCGCCGTGGTTCCGCGCTCCCGCATGCGGCGGATCTTGCCCCATGCGGCACCAACCACGCCCGGCGGGCGATCCGGGTCTTCGGCGAAGGCGCCGATCACGAGCAGCATCGGGGCCACGATCAGCCAGTCGATCTGCTGCGTCCAGAAGTTCGTGTAGAGGCCGAAGAGCGCGACGAAGGTGAGGTAGGCGGAGACCAGGGCCCAGCGAAACGAGAGGGTTCTCACCGCGGCGGCGTATGGGCCGGCAGCGAGAATGCCCGTAATCGCCACCCCCGGTATGAGGAGCGGAAAGCCGCCATCGGCCCAGAACGCGCCGGCGACCGTGCTGGTCACCCAGGGCGGGGTCAGCCCGGCCGATACGTCGCCGATGTGCCGGGCGCCGGAGAAGACGCTGTCGAAGGCGACCGCGTCGTAGATCCCGTGGCCAAACGGGGCGGCGGTGGGGAAGTGGTCGACGATCCCCTGGAGGGCGACGAAGTTCGTGGTCAATGCCAGGTAGAGGGGCACGAGCGGCTTGAGCACGAATGACATCGGCGGCAGCACTTCGCCGAAGAGCTCGGCCTCGAACGGGGTCCACGGGTGCTGGTAGGTGCGCAGGTAGAAGCCGAAGCAGATGGCGAGGAAGGCGGCCATGCCCCCGGCGGTCAGCAGATAGGGGCTGGGGCGGCCCCAGTAGAGCCAGCGGGCGATGATCACGACGACGATCGGCAAGACGACGTTGCCGCGGCCCGCCTGCAGGGCGAAGGCGCCGAGGGCGAGGGCCGAGAGCCCCAGCTCGAACCGGGACTCGCGGCCAAAGGGATTGCGGGCCCTGGTCATCGCCACGATCACCGCCACGGTGAGCAGATCGGTGAGCAGGATCGCCGGGCCGCCCTGGGAGAAGCGGGCATCGTCGATGCTGCCGCTGAGCAGCGGCGGCCTGCCGGAACGGGCGAACTGGTAGGCGACGGCGAGCAAGCCGATCGCGACCAGCGCGACGAGGAGGCGCCGGAACCGGCGCTCGGAGATGCCCAGCCCCGCGCGTGCCGGGGCGGATGCGGTGGCGATGCACGCGACACCCTGGCCGATCAGCCCCCCGGCTATGAAAGCCAGGGGGACGGCGACGACCACCGCGACCATCACCGTCGACCAGGCCTCTTGAATGCGCAGCAGGTGAACCTGGGCCAGCAGCGCCGTCAGCACCCAGACGAGTGGGAAGAGGAGAAGCGGCGAGAGCACCGAGGCGTTCAGCCGGCGCAGGCTCATCGGGCGGCCCCCAGCCGGTAGCCGCGCGCGTAGCCGGCGCGCGTCATCGCCAGCCAGACGCGCTCGCGCAAGCCCCCCGGCAGGGGCAGGCGCCCCAGCGCGCCGAGCAGGGGTGCGGCGGCGCGGGCTGCCGACCAGGCCGCGCCGCGCGGCTCTTGCACGCCCGGGTGCGGCCGGTCGGGCCGCAGCCGGTTGTACAGGGCCGCCGAGCGGCCGACGGCGACGGACCGGCGCAGCGACTGCTCCGGCGTCGTCGGGTGGTCGTGCAGGACGAGCAGGTCGGGGTGGTAGTCCAGCTCCAGCCCCGCGTCGGCGAGCCGGACGCCGAGCTCGGTGTCCTCGACCGCCGCGCCGGGGAAGCGCTCGTCGAACCCGCCGACCTGCTCGAAGAGAGACCGCTTGAGCGATGCGTGGGAGCTGTAGAAGTAGCTCGCGGCGTCGACCGGCCCGGGCCGGAGCTCGAAGTAGTGGAACTGGGGGCCGCCGTTCTCCAGCCAGTGCATGAACGGCGTCACCGGGCTGCGCGGGCTCCAGGTGATTCGGCCAAGGACGCCGTAGGTGTCCTGCGGCCGGGCCGCGTGCAGGTCGAGGTGGGCGCGCAGCAGCTTCTGGCCGTCGGGCTCGGTGTCGTCGCCGAGGAAGAGCAGCACGTCCCCGTTTGC
>DASUIY010000245.1:0-11678 GCA_036279555.1 Solirubrobacterales bacterium
CTGCAGCGCGGCATCGCGGTGCAGCGGCGGCTCGAGCGGCTGGTCCTGGAAGAGCGCGGGCTGGAGGAGATCGTGGCCACGATCTCCTCGGCGGTCGGGGGCACGGTGGCGATCCTCGGCGGCCGCGGCGAGCGCCTCGCCGGCCGGGCCTTCCGCCGCCAGCTCTCGGCCGAGGCCGTGAACGCGATCCGCGAAGAAGCGCTGGCGCACACCGCCGACGGCCACCCGTTCGTCCCTTCCCACTCGGCGGTTGCCGGCCGCGCCCTCGCCCACCCGGTGATCTCGCCCGGCGGCGGCCCCCCACAGGCGTGGGTGGTGATCGTCCGCGACTCCGGCGGCCTCGGCGACTTCGAGCGGCTGATCCTGCAGCAGGCGGTTGCCGTCGTCGCCCTGGAGCTGATGCGGCGCCGGGTGGCGAGCGAGACCGAGCGCCGCCTCGCCGGCGACGTCCTCGCCGGGGCGCTGGGCGGCCGCCTCGATCCGACCGAGCTGCGCCGCCGGCTCGAGCCCTTCGGCATCGGCGACGAAGCCGCGGTCCTCGTCTTCGACCTCGACGACCCGGCCGCCGCCGAGCCGGTGCTCGAGCGGGCGCTGGCCGCCGACGCCTGCCCCGCCGTGGTCGCGCCCCACGCCAGCGGCCGCCGCGAGCTGCTCTGCGCGGTCGTCGACGCCGCCGACCGCGACCCGGTCGACCTCGCCGCCGACGCCCGCCGGGCCCTGGTCAAGGAACGGGGGGCCGTCCGCGCCGCGGCCAGCCGCCCGGCGCCGCCCGAGAGCCTGCGGCACTCCTTCCACGAGGCGCGCTGTGCCCTCGAGGCGACGGCGATCGGCAACGGCAGCGCCCCGGAGGTGGCCTCCTGGCGCGACCTCGGCGCCTTCACGCTGCTGCTCTCGATCCAGGACGACGACGCGCTGAAGCTCTACTGCGACAGCGTGCTCGGGCCGATCGAGGAGGGCGACGAGGACTACGGCGGCGAGCTGCTGCGCTCGCTGGAGGCCTTCATCGAGCAGAACGGCCAGTGGGAGAAGGCCGCTCGCGAGGTCTACTGCCACCGCCACACGCTGCGTTACCGGATGCGCAAAGTCGAGGAGCTGACCGGGCGCGACCTCTCGCGTGCTCACGACCGGATCGAGTTCTGGCTGGCGTTGCGAGCCAGGGAGCTGGTGCCGTGAGGATCGGGATTCCCGCGGAGATCAAGCCGGACGAGTACCGGGTCGCGATCACGCCGGCCGGGGTGAGGGAGCTGACCGAGCACGGCCACGAGGTTCTGGTCGAGGCCGGGGCGGGCGAGGGCAGCTCGATCTCGGACGCCGAATTCGCCTCCCAGGGAGCGCGCATCGTCCCCGGCGCGGCCACCGTCTTCGGCGAGGCCGAGATGGTGATCAAGGTGAAGGAGCCGCAGCCGGCAGAGGTCGCGATGCTGCGCCCGGCTCAAGTCCTCTTCACATACCTGCACCTCGCCCCGGACCCCGAGCTGACCCGCGGGCTCTGCGGATCCGGTGCCACCTGCGTCGCCTACGAGACGGTCGAGGACGCGCGCGGCCGGCTGCCGCTGCTGGCGCCGATGAGCGAGATCGCCGGCAAGATCGCCACCCAGGCCGGGGCCTACATGCTCGAGAAGCCGATGGGCGGCCGCGGCATCCTGCTCGGTGGCGTGCCCGGGGTCGCCGCCGCCAACGTGATGGTGATCGGCGGCGGCGTGGTCGGCATGAACGCGGCCTTCATCGCGATCGGGATGGAGGCCGACGTCTTCGTCTTCGACAAGTCGATCGACCGGCTGCGCGAGCTGGAGATCGATTTCGCCGGCAGCTGCTCGACCGTGTACTCGACCACGCTCGCGGTCGAGGAGATGCTGCCGCGCGCCGACCTGGTGATCGGCGCGGTGCTCGTCCACGGCGCCCGCGCTCCCTACGTCGTGCGCCGCGAGCAGCTGGCGCTGATGAAGCCCGGTGCCGTCCTGGTCGACGTCGCGATCGACCAGGGAGGGTGCTTCGAGACCTCGCACCCCACGACGCACCAGGACCCGACCTTCGAGGTCGACGGGATCACCCACTACTGCGTCGCCAACATGCCCGGCGCGGTGCCGATCACCTCGACCCACGCCCTCACCAACGCGACGCTGCCCTATGCGATCTCCCTCGCCGACGAGGGGGTCGCCGGGGCGATCCGGCGCGACCCCGGACTGCGCCCGGGCGTCAACGTCGCCGCCGGCGCGGTCACCCACCCCGCCGTCGCCGAAGGCGTCGGCATGCCCTGCGTCCCCGTGGAGGACGCCCTGAACCTGAAAACACCCGCCGACGGGACTCAAAGCGGAGATATGGATCGCTTTGAGTCCCGCCGGCCCCAACACGCGGAGGCTGAATAGATGGCTGCGGCGGAGAAGACGAAGCTGAGGAACTTCATCGGCGGCAAAGGGGTCGACCCGGCCGAGGGCGGGATGGAGGACGTGGTCAATCCCGCCACGGGTGACGCGATCGCTTCGGCCCCGCTCTCGACCAAGCCCGACATCGACGCGGCGGTGGCCGCGGCGAAGGCCGCCTTCCCAGGCTGGGCGGCGACGCCCCCCGGCGAACGGGCGCGGGCGCTGCTGCGGATGGCCGACCTGATCGAGGAGCGCGGCGAGGAGATCGCCGACCTCGAGGCGGCCGACGCCGGCAAGCCGCGCGCGGCGGTGGTCGAGGACGAAATCCCGGTGATGGCCGACCAGCTGCGGTTCTTCGCGGGCGCCGCCCGCACGATGGAGGGCCGCGCCGCCGGCGAGTACATGGAGGGCCACACCTCCTTCATCCGCCGCGAGCCGGTCGGCGTGGTCGGCCAGATCACGCCCTGGAACTACCCGCTGATGATGGCGATCTGGAAGATCGGCCCTGCGCTCGCCGCCGGCAACACGATCGTCATGAAGCCTGCCGAGACGACGCCGCTGACCACGCTGCTCTTCGCCGAGTGGTGTGCCGACATCCTCCCGGCCGGCGTCTTCAACGCGATCGGCGGCCACGGCGAGCCGACCGGGGCCGAGCTGGTCACCCATCCCGACGTGGCGATGGTCTGCCTGACCGGCTCGCCGCCGACCGGAAAGTGGATCGCCAAGGCGGCTGCAGACACGCTGAAGCGGGTCCACCTCGAGCTGGGTGGGAAGGCGCCCGTGGTGATCTTCGACGACGCGGACATGGAGGCGGCGATGGAGACGATCGCCGGGACCGGCTACTACAACGCCGGCCAGGACTGCACCGCCGCCACCCGAGTACTCGCCTCGAAGGGCGTTTACGACGACGTCGTCGGGGGGCTCGCCGAGGAAGCGCGGGGTCTGGTGCTGGGCGACACGATGTCCGCCGACACGACGCTGGGCCCGCTCAACTCCTCCCGCCAGCGGGAGCGAGTTGAGGGCTTCCTCGAGCGCAGGCCCTCAAACGCCGAGGTCGTCACCGGTGGCGCGCAACCCGACCTGCCCGGTTTCTTCCTCGAGCCGGCGGTCGTCGCCGGGCTGGAGCAGAGCGACGAGATGATCCAGGACGAGATCTTCGGCCCGGTGATCACGGTGCAGCCCTTCGCCGACGAGGAGAAGGCGATCGAGTGGGCCAACGGCACGCGCTACGGGCTCGCCTCCTCGGTCTGGACCCGCGACGTGGGTCGGGCGATGCGGGTCGCCAACGCGCTCGAGTTCGGCTGCGTCTGGATCAACGACCACATCCCGCTCGTCTCCGAGATGCCGCACGGCGGCTTCAAGCAGTCCGGCTACGGCAAGGATCTTTCGGTCTATGCGCTTGAGGACTACACAGAGATCAAGCACGTGATGGTCAACCTTGAATAAAGCGTCTTCCGCGGTGGCGATTACCATCGCCGCGCGATGAAGGTTTTCCTTTCCTTTGGAATGGTGCTCGCAGCGATGGTGTTCATCGCTGCGGTGCCGGTGCCCGACGAAGAAGACCCGCGCTGCCATGGGCGGCAGCCGGACATCGTCGGCACCGAGGGGGACGACGAGCTGCGAGGAACGCCCGAGCGCGACGTGATCTGGGGTGGTGGCGGCGACGACTCGATCCACGGCAGCCTCGGCAACGACCTGCTCTGCGGCGGCCCGGGAGCCGACCTGGTCCACGGGGGCCGTGGCAACGACGAGGTCGACGGTGGCGCCGGGGACGGAGACCAGGCGATCGGCGACCTCGGCGACGACAAGGTCCTCGGCGGCACCGGCGACTCCGACGAGGCGGCGGGCAGCCTCGGCATCGACACGGTCAGCGGCGGGCCCGGGGACCTCGACTTCGTCCACGGCGACTACGGCTACGACCGCATGGACGGAGGTCCCGGACAGCACGACATCGCCTCGTTCGCGACTGACGTCGCCGCCGTCAAGGGCGGCGGCGGGGTCAAGGTCTCGCTCGCCAGGCACAGGGCGCGCGGCGACGGCCACGACCGCCTCTTCCGCTTCGAGGACCTCGAAGGCTCCGCCTTCGACGACGTCCTCGTCGGCAACCACCGCGCCAACCTGATCGACGGGGGGGCCGGCGACGACGTCATCCGCGGTGGCGGCGGCCGCGACGAGCTGGCCGGAGACCAGGGAACCGATCGGTGCGCCGGCGCCAAGGGGCGTGCCTCCTCCTGCGGGCGCGAGAAGAGGATCAGGGCCTCCGCGTACGTCGAGCTCGATCCCGCGCCCGGCGGCGGGAGCGGCCTGCAGCTTCTCGGCGGGGGCGGCGCGGACCGCTTCGTCGTCGCCTTCGACGAAGCGTCCTCCACGTTCGGGGTCGCCGCCTCGGCGACCATCGCCGTGGGGCCGGGCTGCGAGCTCCTCAGCTCCACGCAGGCGAGCTGTCCCGCCGAAGGGCCGGCGCGCTGGCTGATGGCCGACCTCGGCCCCGGTAACGACCGTCTCACGGTCGAAGGCTCGCTGGCGGGCGCCCAGAACGTCCGCATCGCCGGCGGCCTCGGCAACGACACGATCCACGGTGGGGACGAGGACGACCTGATCGAGGGGGGGCATGGCGCCGATCGCCTGTTCGGCGGCGCCGGGGCGGATGGCCTGATCGGCAGCATGCCCGGCCCCACCTTCCTATACGGGGGCGCCGACGGGGACCTGCTGGCAGCCGGCGGCGGCTGTGCCGGTGGGGCACTGGTCGGCGGCCCGGGTCGCGACGACGCCTCCTTCGCCGAGACGCCGGCGCATCCGGGCATCCTCCATGTCTCCTTTCCCGCCCACGCGGCCTGGATCGATGCCGTCCCGGGGTGCGATCGCGTCCGCCTCTCGCCCACCAACGAGGACATGGAGGGGTCGTTCGACTGGGACATCCTGATCGGCGACGGCCGCGCCAACAACATGCTCGGCCAGCCCGGCGCCGACCGCTTCTACGGCGGCGGCGGCGACGACGTGATCGACGCCCGCGACGGGACGAGGGACTTCTCGATCCAGTGCGGCCGCGGCACGCCCGCCACGAAGGGAAGGCCCGCTCGCGGCGCCCCCACCGGCCGCGCCCTCACCGACCCGTTCGACCCCGGCACGACCCTCTGCGCCATCTCGAAACACGGCAAGCCGGTCGACGGCCTCGGCGTCGCCGACGAGCCCTGATTCGGGGATTGGGTGGGGGGAGCCTGGCCGTCCTCCAGTCGAATTGAGCACCGCGCGTGAGCGCGGGAACCAGGAGCGCGGCCTAGCGGCCGCGCCTTGCCGGAGTTGCGGTCTACACGCGTAGGGCTCGCCGGGAAATGCGCGGCCTGCTGAGGAGCAGCGAGGAACGCGCCTGACAGGATTCGAACCTGTGACCTTCGGTTTCGTAGCCCGAAACCATCACTCGGCTGTGCTACGTGGAGCGCGATTCAAGCGGTTTCGCCGGATCGGGATCGGTTGAGATCGGCTGGAGTCTGTGGGGCTGTTGGCCCAGCGGGGGTCAGCGGGTCGCGGCTTCGGGCATCAGGACGCGCGTGCTGCCGTCTTCTGCGACCAAGACGACGGGAAGCCCTTCGTCGGCCGCCCGCTTGATCTCATGGCCGGCCGAGGCGGTGTCGGAGTCGATGAAGGCAGCCCGCTCGGGATAGGGCGAGCGGCCCTCGATCGCGAGGTCGATCGCTTCGTCCATCACCTTGGCAGCGGGGGATCGTCCGTTGTCGATGTTCATTGCCTCTTCCATCCTTCGACCATCTCGCCATAACCGCGCTCGATCTCGGCGGCTGCGGCGCGCATTCCTTCTCCAAGGGTACCCGCATGAAACGGCTCCCCGGGCTGCTTTCCATCGCTCCGCGTGTATCGGTGCATCTCGTTGTGCCCGTGAGCGCCGTCGTAGACCCGAATCGTCTCGGTGGATCCGTCGAGCGCTAGCAGCAAGACGACGGCGTAGTCGGTGATCTCCCGCCCATCCGTCGTGAACTCGACCCGGAGCAGGGCCCCGAGAACGTGGTCGAGGACTCGCTGGTAGTAGGCGCTCATGAGGCGCGACCCTCAGACTCGGTCGATCTGGTGCCGTAGGAACTCGCTGGGACCGGATCAGCCGATCAAGCGGCCCTGGGAAGGTCGTGGAATCCGGGGCCGGGACGCATCTCCGTATAGGAGTCGAGGGACACAACTACGGCTCGCATCTGGCCGTGCTTGGTGAGGACGAACTTCTCCGCGTCTCCGCTCTCCAGACACTCGACGAGCTTTCCCAGCTCGCGAGTCGCATCCCGAATAGTCCGAAGCTCGTCGTTGGAAACCTCGACTCTGCCCATTACCCCTCCGTCGTGGTTGTGGATTGACTGACAGGTCCGACGTTAATCCCACGACATGACGGCTTCACAAGGCGTCAGACAAAGTGGCAGCTTTTCTGTCCGAGCCATCGGCCAAAGTTCCCGCACAGTCCGCGAACTACTCGAAAGAGAGATACCCGGCATGGCCTTCAAAGACGTCGTCAGCGTTCCCATCACCAAGATCGACACCGTCATCGAGGTCATCTCCAAAGGAGATGGCAGCCACGAGCGAGATCAGGTGATGGTGAGCAGCAACCTCACGCTGGCCGCTGACATAGACAGCGCGGAGGAGGCGACCCTCCTGCTACCGATGGCCAGCGAAGCGCAGCAGCAGCCGATCATCCGCTACACCGATGAGCACGTCAAAGACGGAGTCGTCTTCAAATTCGACCCGATCGACCGCTCTCTCAATGACCAAGAGCTGATCGAGCGGCTTGAAGCCCTCGCGGACGGGACCGGCAAAGCCGAGCAGAACAAAGTCGCGACTCAGCTCGATCGCTGCGCAGCGGGGCTCTCCTCAGCGGTGGTTCGCGTGAAGCCGGGGCAGCGGAACCTCCGGCTGTTCTACGAGATCGCGGCACCGAAAGCCGAAGACGGGGCGTTCGAATTCCAGGTCATCGGCCCCCTGCCCTCGTTCGTGATCCAAGGTGGCGGCTCCATCAGCCTCCTGAGCATCCTGCCTCGAGCTACGACCGTCGAGAGCGCTGTCGGACTTCAGAATCCCAACGACGAAGGCAGCGCAATCGAAAAGGTAGAACACGACATCGCCGGACGCCGGGTGATCGGCTGGTTCTGGCAGGTCGACCCGCTCTTCAAGGTCCGCTATCGCTACTGAGGCCTACAGCTTGTCGAGAAGTCGATCGACTTCCATAATCGATCTATGAGATGGCCCTGGCGGCATCAGCCCAATGTGGAGGGCGCCCCTTGGGCTGACCCCGATCCTCTGCCTGGCGCCTTCGACGCAGAGCTTGATCGGGCCCACCCCGAGCGGATCGAAATTCACGAGGGCAATCCCGACGCGAAGCATTGCCTGCTGAGGACGACTGAGGAGGCGCGTTGACAGTGGCCGGCAAACGATCCATCCATGCCGATGCCGGTCGAAGAGGAATCGCTGAGACCGCCTCGGCACTCGGTGGGATGGCCGCGGGCGTTGGCCACGGCGCGGAGTACAAGCATCAGAAGAGCTATGCATTCTGGCGGGCCTCACGACGATCGTCCTCCTGCTCGTCGCTGCAATCAACTCATCAATAGACAGATGGACAGATGCATCAGGCCTTCGCGACATTCCTCTGGAGGACGGCCAGGCTCCCTTCCAACACGTCGCCGAGTGACGCCCAGATTGCGACCCGGTCCCAGGGTCACCAAGCTTTTAAAACTTGGAGCGCCCCGGACGACACCAGAACATGTGGAGCTTGGGGGAGCCGGTTGACCGCCTGAGGGGAGGAGCTTTTCGAAGCTCGTGCGCTGTAGAGGGGATGCCGGTGCCCCTCCCCAACACTCAAGCGAGGCTTTTGCCGAGCGTTTTGGGGAGGGGCACCGGCATCCCCAACACATCACCGCTTTTCGCCGTTAGCCACCGCGCAGGCTTCATCCGCCCCGACGAAAGGAGCAAGAGTGACGTAGGTGGCGAGCGGAACGATCTCCTGCATGCTCTCGGCCCCCGACCGCTTCACCTGGTCGTAGATCATCGAGTAGATCGCGCCGCCGATCGCCTCGGCGGCGATCGGGCTGACGCCGGGGTTGAGCTGGTAGCCCGGCACGAGCAGCGCCTCCATGCCCTCCATCACCTGGTCGCGCTGTTCCAGGGCTCGTTTTCCGGCGGCGTAGACGTCGACCGCGCCCAGCCTCGTGTACTCGGGCTCGGCCGCGCAGAAGGCGAACATCCCGGCGAAGGCGCCGCGAACCTGGTGCGGCCAGTCCGATGCACGGCGGAAGGCCGGCAGGGTCGTCGCCAGCATCTTCGCCGAGCCGCTGTCGACCGCGGCCAGCATCGCCTCCTCCTTGTCGGCGAAGTTGGCGTAGAAGGTCGAGAGGGAGATCGAGGCCCTGGCGGCCACGTCGCCGATCGTCGTCGCCGGGTAGCCCTTCTCGGCGACCACCGATGCCAGCGCGCGCAGGATCCGCTCGGCCGAGTCATAACCCTGCCCCTGGCCGGCGTTTTCCGGCGGCTTGTTGCGGGGCCGGCGAAGGGGCGTCGGCGGAGGCGGGTACGCCAGCGCCCAGTCCCACATCTGCGGGACCAGCTCGACCAGCTCGCCCTCTTCGCCGCGGTAGAGCCGTGTGTGGATGACCTTGCGCACACCGCCGATCAGTGCCCGCACCAGCTCGGGGGGCATTCTCTCGTCCCCCCGGACCCGGCCGAGGGTCGCCGCGACGAAGCCCTGGAAGGCGTCGGTCGTGCGGTCGATCTCCTCCACCGCCCGCGGTCCCGCCGCGTAGATCTCGACGAAGCACATGCGCGCAGCCGCGGCCTGGTCGACGATCAGCCCGACGAAGGCCTCGAAGGCCTCGCGGGCGCGCTCCTCGGTGGGGGGATGGTCCTCGCCGTCCCCGACGAGGGAATCGATCGCGGGGCCGACGAATGCCTCGAGGGCGGCCAGAAGGCACTCTTCCTTGTCCTTGAAATGGTCGTAGAAGGCGCTTCGCGAGACCCCGGAGAGCTCGAGCAGGTCGGCTACGCGCGTCGCCTCGTAGCCCTTCTCGGCGACCACCGCGACCATCGCCGCATAGAGGCGCTCGCGCTGGTTGCGCGCGACCTCTTCGGCCGGGAGCCGGCGGCCGGGCTGCAGCTTGCGCTCGCGCAGCGCCCCGGCATCTCCCCACGGAGTTCTCAGCGCCGTCGCGGGGCTATGGCTCGCCATGGATGTCGGCTTCAGCGGTCTGCACGGTCTCGATCGGAAGAATAGTACGCGTTATTCTCTGTAAAAACAAGCCAAATCGGCACAAAATTCCTCTTTCGACAGCCATAATGTCACGAATATCACGAGCTGGCGCTGGGAGACAGGATAGGGAATGTTTGACCCGAGCGTAAGAACGTGTTTGTATGTCATTCCCATGGATGTCCAGGAAGCGGCAGCTACATCCGAGGTTCTTCTGCCGATGCCGGACGGCGGTACTCCAGCGGGAGCGAGCACGATCGGCACGCCGCCGGCCAGGCAGCGGCTCTCTGGCGAGTTCGTGGCTCAGCACCAGCGCGCGCGGATCGTCCTCGGGCTGGCCGAGGAGATCGTCGAGCACGGCTACCGGGACGTGACCGTGACCGGCATCGTCAAGCGGGCCGGCGTCGCCAGGAACACCTTCTACGACAACTTCGCCAACAAGGAGGAGTGCTTCCTCGCCGCATCCGACCTGGCCGGCGAAGAAGCGATGAGGCACGTCGCCGGCGCCGTCAGGGTCGCTCCGCCCGAGTGGGCCGACCAGGTTCGTGCCGGGGTCGGCGCCTTCCTCGCCTACGTTGCGAGCGAGTCGGCCCTAGCTCGCGTCTTCGTGGTCGAATCGCTCGCAGCCGGCCCCGCCGCGGCGCAGCGCTACGAGCGAACGGTGCGCGCGGTCGCCCCCTTTTTCCGGCTCGGCCGGCGGACCAGCGAGGCGGGCGACCGTCTGCCGCCGACACTGGAGGAGACGATCGTCGGCGGCATCTTCTGGGTCGTCTATCAGCGCATCGTGGTCGGGCGGCCCGAGGAGCTCGAGGGGCTTCTGGGCGAGCTGGTCGAGTTCGCGCTGACGCCCTATCTGGGCGCGGCCGCGGCCCGGCGAGTGGCCGAGGCACGCGACAACTGAGCGGGCCGCAGGGCTGGCTACGGACGGAGTTCGGTGAACCCGGCGGCCGCGAAGTCGCCGTCGAAGGCGAGTGCCTTCTCGATTCCCCTGGCGCGCATGTAGGCGAAGCTGGTCGCGTCGACGAAGGAATACTCGCGCTCGTCGTGCTGGCGTAGCCAGGCGAGAGCTTCATCTTCGAGCTCGATGGCGGAGTGAGCGACCTCGATATAGCGCTCGTCCCCTCCAACGCTGTCGAGAAATGCCACCGCCTTGCCGTGCCAAGACCTGGTCCGCAGCCACGTCCAGGTCTCCCCGCGAACGTGATTGGTGGTCACGATTCGGCGGTCTGCGATTTGACCAAAAAGCTGAACAGCGGCTTCGTGGTTCCGGTCCCGCTTGATCATGTAGGCGATGAAGAACGAGGAGTCGGCGAATATCACGGATAGTCCCGCGACAGCCCGTAGACCACCTCGTTGATGGTCATGCTGCTGTCTGGATCTCCCTCGACGGTCCCGCACAGCTTGAAGAACGGATCCTCCTCGATCGGTGGCAACGGTTTGACTCTCTCCCGCACGCAACGCCTGATCACCTCCGCCTTCGAGAGCCCCTCTTCCTCGGCGCGTCTTTCCACCGCCGCGTCCAGCTCGGGCTCGATCGATATCTGCAGTCGCTTCATGCGGGCCAAGTTACATCACTCACCTTGAGGTAATGTAACAAAATACGCACGAAAGTGTGCCAATTGGGTCTCGACTAGGCTTCAGGCATGGCCCGGAGCCCGAGCGAAGACGAGGCCGCCGCGATCGCGGCGGCGGTCGAGCGGTTCGTCGCCGAGACGGCCCCCGCGCGCGGGGGCCAGGAGGAGTCTGTGAGCCCGTGGCAGCGGGCGGCGCTGCTCGAAGGAGTCAGCGCGAAGGGCACCGTCGAGGATCAAGAAGGAGGAGTGAGATGGCAGTCGTGAAGATCATCGAGCTGGTCGGAAGCTCGAAGACGTCCACCGACGACGCGGCGAAGCAGGCCTTGGCCCAGGCGCAGGGGACGCTGCGCAACATCCGGGCGGTCGACATCGTTTCTACGGGGATTCGGGGTGAGAACCTGGACGAGTATCGCGCTCACGTTCGGGTCGCCTTCTTGATCGAAGGGACGGAGATCGACTAGCAGCGGTTGTGTTGGAGGGGCGAGATACCCCTTCCCCAAACGCTCGGCAGGAGGC
>DASUIY010000246.1:0-4503 GCA_036279555.1 Solirubrobacterales bacterium
GCACGCCAGTCCCAAACGAATCCACGCCCTCGCCGCAGCACCCCTCACGCAGGATCACTCCGCAGCCCTCGCACCGCCAACCTCGACCCCCGACACATTATGAACCCGCACAGGTGTTCGCTTTCTGGACGAATGTCGAGAGGCAATCCGGGCGCGCTTAGGACGTATAAGGCAATGGCATCCGCGGGCATCAAACTCGACGCCGAGACGGTGGAAAAGATCGCCCGCCGCGTGGTCGAGCTGCTTGAAAGGCGCGGCCTGCAGAAGCGCGAGCTGGTCGACGCGGCTGAGCTGGCTCGTCGCTTCGGGATCGAGCGCTCCTGGGTCTACACGCACGCGATCGAGTTGGGAGCGGTGAAGCTCGGCAACGGCGCGAAGCCTCGGCTGCGGTTCGACCCCGAGGTCGCGGAGCGGGTGCTTCGGAGGGCGGGCGAAGTCCCGGCGGCTGACCCACCCGCCCGCTCAGGTAAGCGGGCGGGTCAGCCGAGGGGGTCGGTGGATCGAGGGGAGCTGCTGCCAATTCGGCGCCAAGGGGAGAGCGGGCCACGGCCTGCGGCTTAGGTAGCTATGCCGCGTCGAGCGACAGGACAGGTGATCGAGCCGAAGGCGGGGCGGAGCTGGGCCATCCGATTCCGCGCCTATGGCCAGCGGCGATATGTGGCACTCGGCACGGCGGAGGAAGGCTGGAGCCGGCAACGTGCCGAGGCCGAGCTGCGCGGCGTACTAGCCGACGTCGAGCGCGGCCTGTGGCGTCCCTACGAACCGGCCGAGACTCCGGAGGTAGCCGAGGCTCCAACCTTTCACGAATTCGCTACCGACTGGCTGCGGGATCGGGAACCGGAGCTGCGACCGAAGACGGTCCAGAGCTACCGCTGGCTGCTGAGCGGCCATCTCCTCCGCCACTTCGCCGAGTTGCGTCTCGATCAGATCGGGGCCGAGCACGTGGACCGCTACAAGGCAGCGAAGCTGCGCGAGGGCGCGCTTGGGCCGAACCAGATCAACAAGTCGCTCGGCCTGTTGGCGATGATCCTCGACGCCGCCGGCGACTACGGGCACATCGATGCGGCGCGCAACCCAGCGCGGGGACGCAGACGGCGGGTCAAGCGGACCAACCCGAAGCGGCCGACCGTCGAGCCGGAGCAGCTTTACTCCCTGCTTGAGGCATCACGAAAGCTGCGGCCAATGGTCGCGACCATGGCGGGAGCCGGGCTGCGCAATGGCGAGGTCTGCGCCCTCGACTGGCCGGACTTCGATCCGGCCAGCGGCACACTGACGGTCGGAGCCTCGAAGACCGAGGCGGGCGTTCGCCAGGTCGACCTACCCGACGCCCTGCGCAAGGAACTCGCTGCCTACAAGCTACGCACACTGCGCAGCAGCGAGGGGCCGATGTTCCGCAACCGCAAGGGGCAACGACAGAGCGTGAGCAATGTCGAGCGGCGCCTAAAGACCGTGATCCGGCGAGCCAACCTACGGCTGGTCGAGATCGGCCTGCGGCCCATTGACGAGGCCGTAACGCCCCACTCCCTGCGGCGTCTCTATGCCAGCCTGCGCTTCGCCCTGGGCGACGATCCCGTGTACGTGGCGAACCAGCTTGGGCACACCGAGCCGGGGTTCTCGATGAAGGTCTACGCTAGTGCTGTGCGCCGCCGCGAGAGGCTGATCGGCGTGGCGCTTCGCGAGTTCGATGCAGCCCTCGAATGGGCAGCAATGGGCAGCGGAGAGCCTGTTTCTGTCGAATCTGAGCCGAGCGCGGACGACTCACAATCGCTGGAAACGGCTCAGCAGAGCCTTTTCCGGTGACCCGCCCCGATAGCTCAGCTGGATAGAGCGACTCCCTCCTAAGGAGTAGGCCGCAGGTTCGAATCCTGCTCGGGGCGTCGACTACTAGCGGTAGAGGGCGATGTAGAAGGGCTCTTTTTCGCTACTGCCCCCGCTGTAGGTCTGCACTTCGACCTGGGGGGCCACGCAGGCCGAGCCGCCGTTGACCTTGGCGTAGGCGGTGACGTTGGGGTCGACGTTGCTCTCCGCGGTCACCTGGGCGCCGCGGGGGCTGAAGCCGGGGGCGCTCACGCAGTAGACGCCGGGACTTTTCTGCGTGACGTTCCCTTCGGCGATCCCCTTCGAGAAGGCGGGGTCGACTTTCCCTTCCGCGTTGACTCGCGCGAAGACGACCGGGTTGGCCGACTCGGCGGCTGTGGCGAAGTCGGCTTTCGCCGCGCTCGGGACCTGGCCGAGGCTCGACTCGTCGACCTTCTCGCCGGTGACGGCGCCGTTCGCCAGCTTGCTCGTGGTCACGGCTCCTTCGGCAAGCTTCTCGCCACCGACGGCGTCGTCGGCCAGCTTGGCCCCGCTCACCGCCCCGTTGGCGATCTTGCCCTGCTTCACGGCGAGCGCCTTGATCTTCGGCGCGATCACCGCGTTCTTGCGCAGCTTTTCGGCAGTGACCGCGCCGGGGCGCAGCTCGGGCTCCCCCACCGACTTCGGCGGGAGCTGGCTGGCGGCGTAAGCACCGGCCCCGCTGAGCGCCACGAACAGCGCCAGGGTGGAGACGACGTTGGCGTAGGTGGGCTTCGGCCGACGGCGCATCGTCGTCTCAGCCGCCCACCTTGCAGACGCGGTTGACCGTGCTGGTCACCTTTACCCCACCCTCGAAGCCGAAGCTCGTGCGAATCAGCGGGAAGGTGGCGAGGCCGAAGCCGTCGGGCGCCGGACAGCCCGCGCTGAGGAAGCTGCGCTTCTTGCCGCGGACGGTGAAACGGCGGTCGAGCGTCATCGAGATCCCGGTCACGTAGCCCCATTCGCCGGTGACCCGGGGCAGGGAGGTTTCGAGGACGGTGCCGAAGGTACCCGCGGAGCTCTTGATGAAGAAGGGCAGCACGTATGAGGTGGGTACGGGATCGGTCCCGTAGATGTGGGCGAAGATCGCCGGCCGGCCGCCCAGCTTCCCGTTGAAGGCGAGCACCTTTCCGTTGGACGGGAAGGGCGACTGCTCCGGCAGCCTCACGTTGGCCGAGAAGGTGCCGTCGCCGACGAGCGCCGGGGCGCAGGCCGCCATCGCTTCGCTGGTCGTCGAGGGGTCGATGTGGCCGATGCGGCAACGGGGCAAGCCGTGCGAGGAGAGGCGGCCGTGGCGATTGATGGCGATCGTCAGCTTCTCCAGCTGCGGTGGGGGGCTCGACGCTTTCGAACCGATCCGGCCCGAGACGCTGACCGAGACCGGAGCGGTGCCGTGGCGCGGAAGCTTCTTCGGCAGGAGCCTGCCGTCCACCGAGACACGGACGCCGTGCTCTTCTTTGACCTCCGCCGCTGCGAGAGGTGAGAGCAGGGCCGCCGAGCCGACCAGGGCGGCAACGATTACGCCACGTAGTGTCCCCATTCCGCTCGTCCCTTTCCTGAGCCCTGCGGTCGCTTTCAGGTCGATCCACGAGCGCCATCCGACCCGCAGCGTTCCAGTTTCACTCTACTCAACAGTTTGAGACCCAGGTTGTTCCGCCCGCGTACCGGAAGTCAGGCCCGGTCAGCCGCCGAGCTCGGCGCGAAAAGCGGCCAGCTCGGAGCGCAGCTCGGCGACTTCGCGCTCGAGGCGGGTAAGACGGTCCTCGGCGGGTGTCAGCCGCACAGCCTCCATGTCGCCGGCATCGCCGGGCGCCGCGGCCGGCTCGACTCCCTCGGAGTCGTCCAGTGGCCGCTCGGACCCCGCCGGAGAACCGCCGAGCAGCTGCTCGTAGCGGTCCTCCTTCTGCCCGGGCCGTCGCTCGTGGCGAGCCACGTGGCCTCTCTCGACCAGTCGATCGAGGGCGGCCTGGACGGCGGCGAGATCGCCGAAGTCGTGCAGGCGCTGGCCGCGCTGCTTCAGCTCACCCGGGGTCTGGGGGCCGCGCAGCATCAAGACGGCGAGCAGGCAGGCCTCGGCGTCGTCGAGCCCGAAGGCATCGTCGAGCAGGTGGCGGTACTTGCGGGCACGGCTGCCGGCGCCGCTGGCGAGGCGGGTCCAGCCGCGCAGGGCCAGGCGCCGCAGGGCCTCGACCACGGTCGCCTCGTCGTACTCGACCACCGGCTCGCGGTTGGTCGACTGGTTGCAGGCGAGCCGCAGGGCGTTGAGCGAAAGCGGGTACGCGTCGGGCGTGGCGTGCTGCTTCTCGACCAGGCAGCCGAGCACGCGGATCTCTACGGCGTCGGGCTCCAACGCTCAGTCGCGGTCGGGGCGGTCGGGGTAGATCTCGTCGATGGTGACGAGCGCACGGTAAGGGGCGCCCGCGGCGGCTTCGATCTTCTCCCCGCCCCCTGCCAGCCGGTCGACGACGCCGACGACGCCGACGACCTCGAGATCCTGCTCGGCGATCCGCTCTATCGCGCCGGCGGTAGAGCCGCCTGTCGTCACCGTGTCCTCGACCACGAGGCAGCGGGCGCCTGGCCCGACGGGGCCCTCGACCCAGCGCTGCAGGCCGTGCTGCTTGCGCTCGGCGCGAACGAAGAAGCCGACCAGCCCCGACCCGGCGGGGA
>DASUIY010000247.1:0-3536 GCA_036279555.1 Solirubrobacterales bacterium
TGGTCAGGGCCGAGTAGCGGGCCCGCTGGATCACCAGGCTGCCGTCGGCGGTGCCCTCGCGGGAGCCGAGGTCGGGGTTGGAGTCGAGCATCTCCTCCAGCGCCTCGAGCCCGATCAGCTCGCCCTCGCGGTCGAAGTCGGTGGCGATCACCAGCTCGTCCGCCTCTTTGGCGAGTTTTTTGATCGCTTTGACGACGTTTTTGTCGGTCGGTTCCTTGATCAGCTCGGCGTCGATCAGGTCGTGCAGGTCGGTCTTCTGCCAGTTCGAGTAGCCCTCGGGAAAGGCCGGGCCGAGCACGTGCCCCTTCAGCCCGATCGTCCTGTGGTCGCCGTCGGCGTCGCTCCAGGTGTAGTACGGGACTTTGAAGGTTTTGTCGCTGGTCGCGCTCCCCTTGCTGAGGAAGGTCGCGATCTTCTCGGCGCTGTTGTTCTTCTCGGTGACGATCAGCCGCATGGGTCGGCGAGGGTAGCAGGGGCGCTCGGCGACGCCGATAGGATCGCGACCTCTGTGAGGGCTTTGGTGACAGGCGGCGCGGGCTTCATCGGCTCCAACCTGGTCGACGCGCTGCTGGCGCGGGGCGAGGAAGTGACGGTCGTCGACGACCTCTCGACCGGGCGGCGGGAGAACCTCGCGGGCGCACTGGCGGCGGGCGCCGAGCTGGTCGAGGCGGACATACGGGAGCGGGCCGCGGTCGAGCGCGTCGCAGCAGAGCGCAGGCCCGAGGTCGTCTTCCACCTGGCGGCTCAGATCGACGTGCGAAAGTCGGTCGCCGATCCGGCCTTCGACGCCTCGATCAACGTCGGCGGCACCGCCAACGTGCTCGAGGCGGCGCGGGCGGGCGGTGCCCGCCGGGTCGTCTTCACCTCGACCGGCGGGGCGATCTACGGCGAGGGCGACGGGCAGGCGCTGCCGCTCGGCGAGGGTGCGCCGCTGGCGCCGGAGGCGCCCTATGGCCAGAGCAAGTTCGCCGGCGAGGGCTACCTGTCGCTCTACGAACGCCTTTATGGCCTCTCCACCATTCCGCTGCGCTTGGGCAACGTCTACGGCCCGCGCCAGGACCCGCTCGGGGAGGCGGGCGTGATCGCGATCTTCTGCGGGAAGCTGCGGGCAGGCGAGCGGCCGACGGTCTTCGGCGACGGCAGGCAGACCCGCGACTACATATACGTTGGCGACGTCGTGGCGGCGGCGCTGGCCGCGGCGGAGTCCGATGCCACCGGCCCGGTCAACATCGGCACCGGCGTCGAGACCGACGTGCTGGAGCTGGTCCGCCTGCTCGGCGAGCTCGGCGGTGCAGAGAGCTTCGAGCCCGAGCTGGCCCCGCCCCGCCCCGGCGAGGTGCAGCGGATCTCGATCGACCCGTCGCGCGCCGAGCGCGAGCTGGGCTGGAAGGCGCAGACAAGTCTCGAGCAGGGCCTTCGCCTGACGCTCGACTCCATATAGCCGCCGACGGGACGATTTCCCTCCATATAAGGGACATTTCAGGCCCGTCGGCAGGTGGGTAGGCTTTGACGATGCCCGCCCAGGCCTATGCCGGCAAGGAGTGCGTCTGCCAGCTCCGCAAGGGGATCTGCGACCAGTCGTGCGTCCGCGACATGCTGGAGACCCCCTTCTACATCGCCTGCCTGAAGCTGAAGGGACGGCGCTGCCTGGTCGTCGGCGGCGGCGACATCGGCCTGGAGAAGGTCGAGGGCCTGCTCGCCTGCGACGCCGGCGTGACCCTGGTCGCGCCGGTCGCCCACCCGGAGCTGGAGAGCCTGGCGGCGGAGGGGTCGATCGAGTGGGAGAAGCGGGCCTACGCGGGCGCCGCCGACCTCGAGGGCGTCTTCATGGCGATCGCCGCCACCGACGACACCGAGGTCAACATCGGCGTCTTCGACGACGCCGAGAAGCGGGCGATGCTGGTCAACGTCGTCGACGTGCCGCCGCTGTGCAACTTCATCCTGCCGGCGATCGTGCGCACCGGGCCGCTGGCGATCGCGATCTCCACCGCCGGCGCCTCCCCCGCGCTGGCGAAGCGGATGAAGCGCGAGATCTCCGAGCTCTTCGGCGAGGAGTACGCGCGACTGGCCGTGATCCTCAACGACGCCCGCGGCTGGGCCAAGGGGACGCTGCCGACCTACCAGGACCGCAAGGAGTTCTTCGAGGGGATCGTCAACGGCGAGCCCGACCCGGTCGAGCTGATCCGCGAGGGGCGCGAGGCCGAGCTTTTGGCTTTGATCGAGGCCGCCAAGGAGCGTTCGGCTGCCGCACTGACGTAAGCCCATCCCGGTAGGGGTTCCACTTAACTTTTTCGTGGATCGCTGGATTGCTGGGCGCATCGGGCGAGCGCCCGCGAAAAAGTACAAGACGTTCCACCCCTACCGGGATGGGCTTTAGGCAGCCGGGAGGGCGAAGAAGGCAACGGCCGCGAAGTGGGCTGCTGCTGCTGCGATGACGAGGAGGTGGAAGACCTCGTGGTAGCCGAAGACCCGGGGGTTGGGGTCGGGGCGCTGGGTCGCGTAGACGACGGCGCCGGCCGTGTAGAGGAGCCCGCCGACGGCGACGAGCAGGGTGCCGGCGACGCCCATCTCATCCCAGAGCCCGGGGAAGGCGACCGCGGCGACCCAGCCGAGCGACATGTAGATCAGCGCCGCGACCCATTTGGGGTGGTCGATCCAGACCATCTCGACCACGGCGCCGGCGATCGCCCCGATCCAGACGACGAGGAGGATCGCGTCGGCGAGCGGGCCGTCGAGGGCGAGCAGGGCGAACGGCGTGTAGGTGCCGGCGATGAGGAAGAAGATCATCGAGTGATCCAGCCGGCGCATCCAGCGGCGCACGTCGGGCCGCTTCCAGTCGACCCGGTGGTAGAGGGCGCTGGTGCCCAGCAGGGCGGAGAGGCTGACCGCGTAGATCGCGACGGCGAGGGTCGCCTCCGGCGTCTTCGCGGCGACGATCAACCCGGCGCCGAGGAAGAGCGAGACGAAGAAGGCCCACTCGTGCGAGACGCCGCGCAGCCTCGGCTTGACGGCGGCGATCGCCTCCGCCGCAACTTCCTTTGCAGATTCCGCCTTCTCGACTGCGCGTGCCCGCTTCATCTTCTTGTCACCATAGAGGGAAGAGAAGCGAAGTTTGCGGCATTTGCGGGGTCACGTCACACAAAAGGCGTCCGACCTGTCAACGATCCTGCTCAGTCCCCCCTAAAAGTCGCCGCGAGAGGAGAAGTTCGATGTCCAAGACCGCCACCAGCACCGCCCAAACCGGTCTGCAGGGCCTCTCGGTCGAGCGCAGATTTTCGACCGCCGGGACCCATCCCTTCGACGAGATCGAGTGGGAGACGCGCGATGCCGTGATCGGCAATCCCGAGAGCCCGGCCTTCGAGCAGCGCGGCGTCGAGTTCCCCAAGAGCTGGTCCCAGAACGCGACCAACATCGTCGCCCAGAAGTACTTCCGCGGGCAGCTCGGCAGCGAGAAGCGCGAGTCCTCGGTGAAACAGATGATCGGCCGGGTCGCCGGGACGATCTCCAACTGGGGGCGCGAGGGCGGTTACTTCGCC
>DASUIY010000248.1:0-3292 GCA_036279555.1 Solirubrobacterales bacterium
TGGGAGGGGCGGAGCTGACGCCGACCGCGGGGTCCGCACTGGCAACGGTCGAGAGGCACGGGCCGCTCACTCCGAGTGAGCTGGCACAGATCGAGCGGATCAAGCGCCCGACCGCGACGCGAACCCTGCGCGTCCTGCTCGAGGCGGGGCTGATCGACCGTGCCCCCGACCCCGCCGACGGCCGCAGCTCGCTGGTAAGCGTCAACGCTGCCGGCCGCGAGCGGTTGCGGCGGCTGCGCGGGCGCAAGAACGCCTACCTGGCCCGGCGCATGCGCGGCCTGCCGCCCGCCGACGTCGAGGCCCTCGACCGCGCCGCGACGATTCTCGAGGGCATGCTGGAGGAGCGGGGCCGGTGAGCGCCGGCATCAGGCGCAGCTTCGACTCCCTCGCAGTCCCCAACTATCGCCGCTACTTCGCCGGGCAGATCGTCTCGCTGTCTGGGAACTGGATGCAGATGGTCGCCGAGGTCTGGCTGATCCTCTCGCTGACCGGCAGCGGCCTCGCGGTCGGGCTTACAACCGCGCTGCAGTTCCTCCCGATCCTGCTCTTCGGCGCCTGGGGCGGCGTGCTGGCCGACCGCTTCCCCAAGCGCAGCCTGTTGATGCTGACCCAGGCGCTGATGGCCGTGCCGGCGCTGATCCTGCTGGCGGTCTCGCTGGGCGGCGTCGTCGCTCCGTGGATGGTCTTCGTCCTCGTCTTTCTCCGCGGCACGGTAAACGCCGTCGACAACCCGACCAGGCAGAGCTTCGCGATCGAGATGGTCGGCCCGGACCGCGTCGTCAACGCGGTCAGCCTCAACAGCGTGCTGATTCACTCGGCCCGGCTCATCGGGCCGACCCTGGCGGGCCTGCTGATCGTCGGCGCCGGTGTCGAGCCCTGCTTCGCCCTCAACGCCCTTACCTTCTCGGCGATGATCTTCGCGCTCTGGCGGATGGACCCGGCCGAGCTCGAGGCACCGCCGCGCGTCGCCCGCGAGCCCGGCGCCGTTCGCGACGGCCTGCGCTACGTGCGCCGCACGCCCGAGCTGGCGGTGCCCCTTGGCCTGATGGCCATCGTCGGCACCTTCGGCCTCAACTTCCAGGTCATCCTGCCGCTGCTCGCCCGCTTCAGCTTCGAGGGCGGGCCCAGCGCGTACGCGGCGCTGGTCTCGGCAATGGGGGCCGGCTCGGTCCTCGGCGCCCTGCTGACCGGCGCCCGCGGCCGTGCCGACCGGCGCTTGATCGTCGGCGCCGCCCTCATCTTCGGCCTGACCGCGCTGCTGGCGGCGCTGATGCCGAGCCTGGCCCTGGAGATCCCGGTGCTGGCGCTGCTCGGCGCCTCCGCCGTCACCTTCGCCGCCGCGATCAACTCCTCGCTGCAGCTCTTCGTGGAGCCGCAGATGCGCGGCCGCGTGATGGCCCTCTACTCGGTCGTATTCCTCGGCTCGACGCCGATCGGCGCCCCGCTCGTCGGCTGGCTGTCGGAGGCCTACGACCCGCGGGTGGCGCTCTTGCTCGCCGCGTCGGCCGGGCTCTCCGCGGCGTGGGTGGGGCACGTCGCGCTCGGCGTCAACCGATCCCGAGTCGCGTAGCCCGCTCCACCGCCCGCGCCACGATCTCCTCGCTGTCCGGCACCTCGCCACCGCGCATCAGCGCCTTTCCGGCGACCACGGTGGTGTCGACGATCGAACCGCTCGCCGCGTAGACGAGATCGGAGTGCAGGTCGCCCAGGCTGAGCTCCGGCGAGCTCGTTCGCAGCAGCAGGAAGTCGGCCGGTTCCCCCACCCGAAGCTCTCCGGCACCGAGCAGCGGCGCCGCAGCGCCGGTGGCGATCCTCCAGGCCTCCTCGGCCGGAAGGACGGTCGGGTCGCCGGCGGCGTGCCGCTGGGCCAGGGCGAAGGCCTTGAGGTCGGAGAGGAGGTCGAGCGAGTCGTTGGATCCCGGGCCGTCGGTGCCGAGGCCGACCGCGACCCCGGCCTCCCGCGCCGCCGGATAGGGGAACACCCCGCCGACCGCGAGCTTCATGTTGGCCACCGGGTTGGTCACCACGGTGCAGCTGCGGGCGGCGATCAGCTCCAGCTCCTCGCGGTCGAGCCAGACACCGTGGGCGAGGACGGTGCGCTCTCCGAGCATCCCCAGCCGGTCGAGATAGACGGCCGGCCGCGCCCCGTGTCGCTCGACGCAATCCTTGACCTCCTGCTCGGTCTCGGAGAGGTGGATTTGGACCGCGACCTCGCGTTCGGCGGCCGTCTCGGCGCTCCAGCGCAGCAGCTCCTCGCTGACCGTGTAGATCGCGTGTGGGGCGAGAGAGCTCCCGATGCGCGGCCCGAACCCGGCCAGCTCATCGAGGTTGTCCACGGTGGTCTCCCGCATGGCTGCGGTGTTGCCGGCGGTGTCGAAGAGCGGCCCGCCGATCGTCGCCCGCAGCCCGGCATCCTCGACCGCGCGGGCGGTGGCGCCGGGGTGCCAGTACATGTCCCAGAAGCGGCGGGTGCCGCAGCGGATCATCTCCAGGCAGGCGAGGCGGACGCCCCAGTAAACGTCCTCGGGCTCCAGCTTCGCCTCCACCGGCCAGACGACCTCGCGCAGCCAGCGCATCAGCGGTAGGTCGCCGCCGTAGCCGCGGAAGAGCGTCATCGCGGCGTGGGTGTGCCCGTTCACCAGTGGCGCGACCAATGGGGCGCCGGCCGCGTCGATCGTCTCGTCGCCCGCCTGCGCCCCGACCTCGGGGCCGAGCGCGACGATCGTTCCCGCCTCGCAACGCAACCCCACCGTCTCGCCGTCGAGGGCGGCGCCGGTCACGGCGAGCGGCGGCGCCTCAGCCATCGACCAGCCGGGGCAACGCCGCGTCGATCGCGCCGCGAAGCCGGGCGATGTTCGCACCGCGGTGGCCTTCCAGCTCCTCGACGCTGAGCGTCTCGGGCCCGATCCCGTTGGCGAGGTTGTCGACGACGCAGACGGCGGCGTAGGCGAGCCCGAGCTCGCCGGCGACGACGCACTCCGAGGCGACCGTCATCCCGACCAGGTCGGCGTGCGCCGCCATCAGCCGGATCTCAGCCGGCGTCTCGAAGCGCGGGCCTATCGCCTGCCAGTAGACGCCGCCGTCGCGCAGCTCGGGCACGCCGGCCTCGCGCCAGGCCGAGAGCACTCGCCGGCGCCACTCGGGGTCGAAGCCGGGCGCCCGGTGGGCGCGAACGTCCGAGAGCGCGCTGAGCCCCAGCTGGAGCGCGATGAAGTCGTCCGGGCAGACGAGGCTCCCGACCCCGAGCTCGGCGTGCAGCGAGCCGACCGAGCCGATCGCCAGCACCCGGTCG
>DASUIY010000249.1:0-9915 GCA_036279555.1 Solirubrobacterales bacterium
CCCACCCCCGCCTCGAATCGGAGCAGCAGTGACCTTCAACGCCCCGCACATCGACTACGCCGCGCTCTCGCCAGTCCTAGCGCTCACCGTCGGCCTCTGCGTCGTCCTGCTCACAGCGGTCTTCAAGCCACTGCGGCGTACGGCCCCTGCGCTGACGCTGCTTGTCCTGGCGACCACGGCCGGCCTCCTGATCTGGCAGTGGGGCGAGTCGACCCCCCTCGTCGCCAACGCCCTTCGGCTCGACGACCTGGCGATCTCGATCTCACTGATCGCGATCCTCACCGCCGCCTTCGCCGTCCTCTTCTCGATCCGCGAACCGGCCGCCGAGGAGGTCGGCTCGGGCGAGTACCACGCGCTCCTGCTCGGCTCGGTCCTCGGCATGGTCCTGCTCGCCCAGGCGCAGAACCTCGTCTCCTTCTTCGTCGCGATCGAGACCCTCTCGATCCCGCTCTACATCCTCTGCGCCGCCAACATGCGCCGCGAGAAATCGCTCGAGTCGGGGCTGAAGTACCTGATCGTCGGCTCGCTCGGCTCGGCGACGCTGCTCTACGGGATGGCCTTCCTCTACGGCGGCTCCGGCTCGACCGGCTTCGCCGGGATCGCCGCAGGCATCGCCGAGGGACCGGGCAACGACGCCCTGATCCTCGTCGGCATCGGCCTCACCGCGGTCGGGCTCGCCTTCAAGACCTCGGTCGCCCCCTTCCACCAGTGGACGCCCGACGTCTACGAGGGCGCTCCGACCCCGATCACCGCCTTCATGGCGGTGGCGACCAAGGCCGCTGCCTTCGCCGTCTTCGTCCGCTTCTTCCTCGTCGCCCTCAACGTCGAGGCGAGCGAGTGGCAGCCGGCGCTCGCCGTGCTCGCCGCGGTCTCGATCGTCATCGGCAACGTCGGCGCGCTCAGGCAGGACTCGCTCAAGCGCCTGCTCGGCTACTCCGGCATCGCCCAGGCCGGGTACATCCTCTGCGGTCTCGTCGTCGCCAGCGAGGCAGGCGTCAGCGCCCTCGTCTTCTACCTCGCCGGCTACGCCTTCATGAACCTCGCCGCCTTCGCCGTGATCGTCGCCCGCGAGCGCGAGACGGTTTACGGCGATGACATAGAGGGACTGCGGGGACTGGGTGCTCAACGACCGCAACTCGCATGGCCTCTCACCATTTCGATGCTAGGCCTCGCTGGACTCCCGGCCACAGCCGGATTCATCGGCAAGCTCTACCTAATAGAGGCGCTCGTGGAAGGCGACTACACCTGGCTAGCCGTCTTCATAGCCGTTGGCACGATGATCTCCCTGGCCTACTACCTGCGGGTGGTGGCGGCGATGTGGATGCGCCCGGAGAGCGAGACGTCCGGGGCGACGCCCGCGATCGCCGGCGCCTCCCCCGAAGCCGACCCGATCGATCCGCAGGCTGGCCAACGTATCTACCTAATCGCTCCCGCCCTGCTTGCCGCAGCGGCCACCGTCTTCTTCGGCGTCATCCCCCAGCCGCTCGTCGAGTTCGCTGAACACGCCGGCGCCTCGCTGTTCTAGTTCAACCGGAGCACGCTCCTCGCGGGGGGTGGCGTCGCAGGGGGGACCGCCCCCGAGGAAGCTTTAGCTACCGCAGGGGGCGGTGGGTCCCCTGCGGCGACAGGACCCGCCGCGCCAGTCACGTACCGGTATGGTCACGGCGCATGACCGACCGCCCGAAAGCTTTGTCCGCATCGACGATGTGCGAGGCGTTCCAGCTGACGGCTGAGGAGTACGCCGACAGCCCCGCACTGCGGCTGAAGGACAGCGATTACGAAGCGAGCTTTGCCGAGTACGCAGAGGCGGTGCGCAAGCGGGCCGCCGGGCTCGCGAAGCTGGGGGTCAAGCGCAACGACACGGTCGGATTCATGCTGGTGAACCGGCCGGCCCTTCATCTCACGGACTGCGCCGCGATGCACCTCGGTGCCACGTGCTTCTCCGTCTACAACACCTCTTCTCCTGAGCAAGTGGAGTACGTGGTCGCCGATGCGGCCAACCGGGTGATCGTCACCGAGCAGGCCTTTCTCGACACGGTGCTGGCTGCGCGCGAGCGGGTCGGCAGCCTCGAGCACGTGGTGGTCGTCGACGGCGAGGCGCCGGAGGGGACGATCTCGGTCGAGCAGCTGGAGTCGATGGGCGACCCCGGCTTCGACTTCGATGCCACCTGGCGCGCGGTCGAGCCCGAGGACGTGCTCTGCCTGATCTACACCTCGGGCACCACGGGGCCGCCGAAGGGCGTGCAGCTGACCCACTCCAACATGCTCGGCGTCTGGCGGGCCGTCGACCAGGTCCGCCCGGTCAAGCCGGGCGGGCGCGGCATCTCCTTCCTTCCCACCGCCCACATAGCCGACCGCTGGGCGGGGCTCTACGCACAGATGATCTACGGCTCGACCGTGTACTGCTGCCCGAACCCGCGCGAGATGGTCGTCTACTCGATGGAGGTCAAGCCGACCGCCTGGGGCGGGGTGCCGCGCATCTGGGAGAAACTGAAGGCGGCGCTGGAGGCGGGGATGGCGGCCGAGCAGGACGCCGAGAAACGCAAGGCCACCGAGTGGGCGATGGAGATCGGGCTGCGCCGGGCAGACGCCTACATGGACGGCGGGGTCCCCGACGACCTGCAGGCCGAGTGGGACCACGCCGACGAGCTGGTCCTCTCCAAGGTCCGCGCGATGCTCGGCCTCGACGAGGTCGAATCGTTCGTGGTCGGGGCCGCGCCGACGCCGCCCGAGGTGCTCAAGTTCTTCCTCGCGCTCGGGATCGAGATCTGCGAGACCTGGGGGCTGTCGGAGACGAGCGCGATCTCGACCTTCAACCCGCCCGGGCGGGTGCGGGTGGGGACGGTCGGCCCTCCGATTCCCGGAACCGAGGTGAAGCTGGCCGAGGACGGCGAGGTGATGGTGCGCGGCCCGCAGGTGATGAAGGGCTACCGCAACATGCCGGAGAAGACCGCCGAAGCCCTGACCGAGGATGGCTGGCTGCTGACCGGCGACGTCGGCGAATTCGACGAGCAGGGCTACCTGCGCATCGTCGACCGCAAGAAGGAGCTGATCATCAACGCGGCCGGCAAGAACATGTCGCCGGCCAACATCGAGGCGAAGCTGAAGGCCGCCTCGACCCTGATCGCCCAGGCGGTGGCGATCGGCGACAACCGCCCCTACAACGTCGCCCTTTTCGCCCTCGACCCCGAAACCCTCGCCGCCCGCGGCGCCACCGAGGACGACCCGGCGATCGCCGAGGAGATTGCCGCTGCGGTCGAGGAGGCCAACGCCCGCCTCTCCCGGGTCGAGCAGATCAAGCGCCACAAGATCATCCCCGGCGAGTGGTTGCCGGGTGGCGACGAGCTGACGCCGACGATGAAGCTGAAACGTCGCCCCATAGAACGCAAGTACGACGCAGAGATCGAAGCGCTTTACTCGTAGCGCCCCTGGCGCGGCGGGTCCTGTCGCCGTAGGGGACCCACCGCCCCTTCCGGTCGCTAAAGCGTCCTCAGGGGCGGTCCCCCCTACGACGCCACCCCCCGCGAGGGCGGAATTGAAACAGCGCCCAGAGTCGAGAAGCTTCTCCCAAGCTCCGAGCGGCCGTTTAGGGACGAGTCGCCACAGCTGATCGGGTAGGAAAGCTTTTCGACCTTGGGGCGCTGTTCGCGCTTCCGAAGCTTTCGCTTCTCCGCGGGTGGCGTCGGGGGTGGGGGGTGTCTGCGCCGCGCGTAGGCTGCTGAGGGCGGGGTCTCATAGCTCATCCCGCAATGTCCCTCTGCCCGAAGCAGCGCGAAGCGCAAGCAGGGCACCCCCACCCCCGGCGACAGGACCCGCGGCCGACAGCACCGGAACTGAAAAGGTCCCGCGATCGGAGTCCTGCTGACAACTGCCGCGATCGTGGTTGCCGTCGCCATCGGCGTCGGGGCGGAGCGGCGCTGGCCGGCCGGGGCCGCGCAGGCGGCGCGGCGCTCGCTGACGCTGATGCTCTACGTGCTGCTGCCGCCGGTGATCTTCCTCAACACCGCCGCCAGCTCGATCGACGTCGACCACGGGATCGGGCTGGCGCTGGGGATCGTCGCCTCCTCGCTCGGAGCACTGCTGGCCTGGTGGGTGGCGAGCCGGGTGCTGAAGCTGGCCCGCTTCCAGGTCGGAGCCGTCGTCTGCTGCGTGCTCAGCGTCAACACCGGCTACCTCGGCTACCCGCTGACCGTGGCGCTGCTCGGCCGCGAGGAGCTCCCCACCGCCGTCCTCTACGACGTGCTCGTCACCGGCCCCTGCCTGCTGCTCGGCGCCTTCGCCGTCGGCGCCGCCTTCGGCACCAAGGCCGGCGAAACCCCGCGCCAGCGGGTGGGTGCCTTCTTCACCCGCAACCCGCCGCTCTACGCGGCGATCCTCGGCCTGCTCGCCCCCGAGGCGCTGGCGCCCGATGTCCTCGTCGACCTCTCCCAGGCCCTGATCGTGGCGATCCTCCCGATCGGCTTCTTCGCAGTCGGCGCCACCCTGGCCGAGAACGCCGAGCACGGCGAGCTGCCGATGCCGCCGCCGATGACCCGTCCCGTGGCGCTGGCGATCGGCACCCGCCTCGCCGTCGTCCCGGCCCTGCTGATGCTGCTCGCCGCGCCGCTGATCGACCTCCCCGCCGCCTACCGCCTGCTCTCGGCGATGCCGTCGGGCCTCAACTCCCTGGTCATCGCCCACGCTTACGGCCTCGACATGGAGATCACCGCCGAGGCCGTCACCTGGTCGACCGCGATAGTGGTCGGCGCCGCGCTGGTCTCGCTGCTGCTCTGAGCCGAGGGGCCACTCCCTTTTGGGGCAGGTTCCTATCCTGTGTCTCATGACCGAGTTCCCGACCGTGCGAGTCGCCGCGATCCAGGCCACACCGGTGATCCTCGACGCCGGGGCGACTATCGAGAAGGCGGTCGGCCTGCTCGAGCAGGCCGCCGCAGAGGGGGTCCAGCTGGCCGTCTTCCCCGAGACCTTCGTGCCCCTCTATCCCTCCGGCGCCTGGGCGAAGGACGCCGCCTCGTTCGCCGGCTGGGACGAGTTCTGGGAGCAGCTCTGGGCGAACTCGGTTGAGATTCCCGGCCCGCTCGTCGATCGCCTGGCCTCGGTGTGCGCCGCGAAGGACATGCATTGCGCGATCGGCGTCAACGAGCGTGAGCTGCAGCGGCCGGGGTCCCTCTACAACACGGTCGTGCTGATCGGTCCCGAGGGAGTGGTCTGGCGGCACCGAAAGCTGATGCCCACCCAGCACGAGCGCCTCTTCCACGGAGTCGGCGCCGGCGACGATCTCGAGGTCGCGCAAACCCCGCTCGGGCGGATCGGCGGGCTGATCTGCTGGGAGAACCGGATGCCGCTCGCCCGCTACGCCGTCTACCAGAGCGGGCCGCAGATTTGGCTCGCTCCCACCGCCGACGACAGCGACGGGTGGCTGGCGAGCATGCGCCACATAGCGATCGAGTCCGGCGCCTTCGTCGTATCGGCGCCGCAGTACATCCCGGCAGCGGCTTTCCCGGACGACTTCCCGGCGCCGCTGCCGCAGGGCAAGGACGTCTTCGGCAACGGCGGCGCGGCGATCGTCGAGCCCACCGCGGGAAAGGTGATTGCGGGCCCCCTCTACGGCGAGGAGGGAATCGTCGCCGCCGACTGCGACCTGCGCATCGGCCTCCATGCCAAGCGCTGGTTCGACTCCGCCGGGCACTACAGCCGCGAGGACGTGCTGGCGCCGCAAGTGCGCGACGCCTGATGCTCCACCACGCGACCCTCGAGCTGATGCCCGCAGAACTCGGCCGCGCGGCGGAGTTCTGGGTCATGGTCGGCTTCGCCGAGGTCAGGCCGCCGGTGGACCTCGCCGCGGAGTACACCTGGTTCGAGCGCGGGGGCACGCAGATCCACCTGAGGCACACCGAATCGCCGACGCCGGGCGCCGGTCACATCGCGATAGTCGTGCCCGATTTCGAGCGGGCGCTGGAACGCCTGCGCGAGAGCGGCTTCGAGGTCGCCGACAAGCGCGAACGCTGGGGCTCCCCGCGTGCCGAGGCGATCGCACCCGGCGGGCACCGCGTCGAGCTGATGGCGAAACCCCCGCTACCTGCGGACGCCGCCGGGTAGGACCCCGCCGGGGCGGGGACTACGATGCGCCGGTGCGCTACCCGGTCGAGGACTTCACCGCCGAGGAGCGGGCCCTGCTCGCCCCTCACTTCACCAACCTGGACCGGCCCGTGTTCGCGCTGGTCAACCTGCCGGAGACCGTCAAGGGGGCGCTTTTTGCCCGCTATTCGCGTTATTCGGGGACGGTCCGGAGGCTCTTCCTGGAGGAGTTCGCGGAGGATGCGGCGGATGGCACGAGGCCCTTCGACGGGGTCGAGGGCGAGCGCGCGGCGGGGCTCTACGAGCGCGTCTTCGTCGGCTACGGCGACGACTCGATCGCCCAGGTGGGCGGCGCACACGTCGCCTGCGAGTTCGTCTCCAACATCCTCACCAAGCAGCTGCAGCGCGGCCGCCTCGCGGCCTACCTGGAGCAGTCGACCCGCTACATCCCCTACGACGCGCCCCTGCCCGACGGCGGCTACCGCTACTACCGCGGCGAGGGCCTCGGGCCCGAGTTCGCCGCCGCGATGGACGAGCTCTTCGCGATCTACTCGCGCTCGCTGGTGCGGGTCGAGGAGTGGGCGGCAGAGCGCTGGCCGCGCGGGGACGGCGAACCGGAGGGGCCCTGGCGGCGCTCGATCAAGGCCAAGGCGCTCGATCTCCTGCGCGGCCTGCTCCCCGCCGCGACGCTCAGCCACGTCGGCATCTACGCCTCGGGCCAGGCCTACGAGCAGCTGATCCTGAGGCTGATGGCCTCCCCCCTGCCCGAGGCGCGCGAGTACGGCGGCATGATCCTGGAGGAGCTGAAGCAGGTGATGCCGAGCTTCGTCTCCCGGGTCGAGCGGCCCGACCGCGGCGGCGAGTGGGTCGGCTACCTGCAGCAGCGCCGCGAGCGCACCGAGCGGTGGGTCTCGCGGCTGGGCCTCGACCGGCGCGATGCCGGCGAGGCGACGCCCTCGGTCGAGCTGGTCCACGTCGACGGCAGCGAAGAGGACCTGCTCGCCTCCTGCCTCTTCGAGTCGGCCGCGGTGCCCGAGACCGAGATCCTCGCCCGCATCGACGTGCTCGACCGCGGCGAGCGGGCCGAGCTGCTCGGCGCAATGGTGGGCGAGCGCCGCAACCGCCGCCACCGGCCCGGCCGCGGCTTCGAGGCGCTGCGCTACCGCTTCGAGATCGTCTCCGACTACGGCGCCTTCCGCGACCTGCAGCGCCACCGCATGCTGACCTGCCAGTGGCAGCGGCTGGGACCGGACCTCGGTGCCGGAGTGCCGGAGGAGGTCCGCGAAGCCGGGGCCGGAGACGAGTTCGAGCGGGCGCTGGAGGTCTCGCGCGTCGAGTACGAGCGTCTGGTCGCCGCCGGCATGCCCGAGCAGGCGCCCTACGCGCTCAGCCTCGCCTACCGGATCCGCTACACGCTCGACCTCAACGCGCGCGAGGCGATGCACCTGATCGAGCTGCGCTCGGGCCGCGAGGGCCACCCGACCTACCGCGCGGTAGCCCAGGCGATGCACGAGCGGATCGAGGCGATCCACCCCGGAGTCGCCGGAGCGATGAGCTTCGTCGACACCTCTCAGGAGCCGCGCTTGGAGCGGATCCTCAGCGAGATCCGGACCCATCGGAAGCGAGATGCGGCGAGCCGGTCGGGGCAGGCCTCCACTTAACTTTTTTGAGAAGCGGTTAGAGCCGTTCGAGGTCGGGAGCGGCAAAAAAGTACAAGACGTTCCGACCTGCCCCGACCGGCTCGTCCCAGTCGGGGCCTCGGTTCCCTAGCTGGAGTGTCCCTTTTCGGGCGGGGCTCCCAGGTCGGCGGCTGAAGACGGCGGGTCATCTTCGTCTTCTGCTTGGGAGAGCTCCTCGGCGGCTTTTTCTCCTGGGGTGGGCCAGGGGATTGATTCGCCGGCGGCCCAGGCCGGGGGTCTGCCTCCCGGCACCCAGCCGGCGGCCAGGAGGGCGAAGTAGAGGAACCAGAGCAGGGTGAACTGGATCAGCAGCAGCAGGGCGGCGATGCCGAGCGCCATCCCGAGCGAGCCCCAGAAGCGGGTCAGCAGGCCGGTTCGCATCGCCCAGAGGCAGCTGTAGGCGAGGGCGAAGGCGAGGCCGAGCCGGCCACCAAGGCTGAGGCCGGTGGCGAGGCCGCGAACGCCGGCATCGGCGACCGCGTTGGTGGCGGCGTCGTCTTCGACCTTTTCGGAGGCGCACTCGCCGACGGCGGCTCGGCCGCCGCCGAAGTCCTCGCGGAACTGGTCCTTGTCGTCGCCGCGGTCAGAGACGCATTCCCGGGTCGCCTCCTTGACGCTGAGGTCGGCGCTCGCCTTGCCGTCGACGAAGTCCTTGGCCGCCTCGTTGGTCGCGATGGCGTTGCACAGCGCTCCCCCGGCGAGGAAGAGCGGTGCAGCGACGACGAGGCCGATCAGCTGCGGGCGCACCCGCTCGCTGCGGGCCTGGGCGGCGCGAAAGAGGAACACCAGGGGGAGCACGAGCAGGGCGAGCCCAACCGCCTGGAGGATGCTGGAGAAGACGATGTCGGAGCGGTGCGCGTCGGCCGCGCGCAGGATCTCGGCTTCGCCGTCACCGCTGACCGAGCTGACCACGATCGTGGACGCGATCAGCATCGCAAGCGCAGCGAAGGTCGCCAGGGCGACGGGCATCGCCCAGCGCCGCTCGCGCTCCAGGATGGCCTCCCTGCTCAGCTGCACGTCCACTCAGCCGCGGTCGTGGAAGTAGAACTGCGGCAGGGCGCCTTCGATGACCTCCGCGGTCATTTTCTGCGCGACCTCGAGGTTGCCGGTGCGCACGGCGATGTCGTCGAGCGTGACGATGCCGGCGAGCCTACCCGCATCGACGACCGGAAGGCGGCGCACCCGGTGGCGGACCATCAGCGCAGCCGCCTCGTCGAGCTCCATCGCCGGCTCGCCGCAGACCAGCGGCCGCGAGGCGTGCTCGCCTACCGGCTCGGTGCCGTCAACCCCCTCGGCGAAGACGCGCAGGGCCAGATCGCGGTCGGTGACCATCGCCACCGGCGAGCCGGCTGGGTCGACGAGGACCACCGAGCCGACCCGGTGCTCGCGCATCTGCCTGGCGACCGAGACCGCACTCGCATCGGGCGAGGCGGTGATGACGCTGGGGGTCATGATCTCGCTCAAAACCACTGCGCCGTACGCTACCGGCGATGAATGCCGAGCGAACGACCGCGGACGGGCGCCGGCGCACCCCCGTGGTCCCCCTCGAGGCGGGCGCCGGGCCCGAGAACCCGCCCTGCCCGGCCTGCGGCGAGCCGCTCTTCGGCTGGATCGACGCGCGGCCCGGCCTGGCCGGCCCGGTCAGCCGCTGCGAGAGCTGCGGCCTCGGCGCGGTCGGCGCCGCCGGGGGAGCAGAGGAGGCGCTGGAGGCGCTGGACCGAGCCCGCGACGGAGGGACGATCCGGATCGCGAGCCGGGCGAGCTTCTCGGCCTGGATCGGCGGCGCCGGCTGGGCCGGGCTGGAACCCGGCAGCCGCTACCTGTTCACGCCGGAGTCCGTGCGCCGGCTTGTCGCCGGCCGCGACCAGCTCGTCACCCGCACCCGCTGGGTGCCGGGAGCAAGCATCGCCCTCATGTGGCAGACGGTGCTGAACGGCTTCACCTTCGGCCGCAACCTAGCCCTGGCCCGCCTCGGCCGCACCGAAGCGGTCCAAGCCGAACGCCCCTGGCAGCGCCGCCTAGACACCCTGATCACCCTCGTAGTAGCAATCCCCGCCCTGCTCGCCGCCGTACCAATGGAGCTGCTCGCGGCCGCCACGAGCCGTGGCTCAGTCACAACCTTGCGCGTAGAGCTGCTCTAGAGGCGGGGGCGGGGCGCCCC
>DASUIY010000250.1:0-3968 GCA_036279555.1 Solirubrobacterales bacterium
ACCTAACCCTAATGCGGTGGCTTCGGCTAAGTAGCTTAAGCATAAGACGTCGGTTGTGTTTGCTAATAGTTTCCCCACTGTGCCTTCTGCAAGGCTCATGTGCACCGAAGTCACAACGTTGCCTTCCGGGCAGGTTAAGCCGGTATGGACTTTGCAGAGCTGGGTGCTGGTGGCTGACGCCGACGTCGCGCCTACGAATGCCATTGCCGCCACCGCCGCGAGCGCGGCGAGGCCGATCTTTCCGATGGATCTCATTTCCGTTCTCCTTTTCGGCGCATCGCACCGAGAGTCGAGGTTGAATGCCACTGCTTACCGTGCCAGGGGTCGGCAATCAAGAACGATTGAGCGGTGAGAAGTACAACCACTGCCCATCGTGCGAGAATTCCCAGACTTGAACGCGAACGGGAAAGCAAGCGAGCATCTCGACGTGCTGATCGTCGGGGCGGGGCTCTCGGGGATCGGTGCGGCGCACCATCTCCAGGAGGCCTTTCCCAGGCGCAGTTACGCGATCTTCGAGGCGCGAGGAGATCTCGGGGGGACCTGGGACCTCTTCCGCTACCCCGGGATCCGCTCGGACTCCGATATGCACACGCTGGGTTACCGCTTCCGGCCCTGGACGCACGCCCGGACGATCACCGACGGGGAGTCGATCCTCGAGTACGTGCGCCAGACGGCGCAGGAGGTAGGGATCGACCGCAGGATCCGCTTCGGCCACCGGGTTGTCCGGGCCGAGTGGTCGAGCGAGGAAGCCCACTGGACCGTCGAGGCGGAACGCGTCAACGATGGCGAGGCCGTGCGCGTCACCTGTGGCTATCTCTGGGTCTGCAGCGGCTACTACCGCTACGACGAAGGGTTCACCCCCGCGTTCGAGGGGTACGAGCGTTTCCAGGGAGAGATCGTCCACCCTCAGCACTGGCCCGAGGATCTCGACTACGCCGGCAAGCGGGTCGTCGTGATCGGCAGCGGCGCGACCGCCGTGACGCTGGTGCCGGCGATGGCGGAGAGGGCCGCCCACGTGACGATGCTGCAGCGCTCTCCTACCTACATCGCCTCGCTGCCGGCCGAAGACCCGGTTGCGGGGGCGCTGCGGCGTTTCCTCCCCGACAAGGCCGTCTACGCGATCGTGCGCTGGAAGAACGTCCTCCTGCAGACCTCCTTCTACCAGCTCAGCCGCCGCCGGCCACAGGCCGTTAAGAGGTTCATCCGTAAGGGAGTTGAAAGGGCCCTGCCGCCCGGCTACGACGTCGACAAGCACTTCAAGCCCCGTTACGACCCCTGGGATCAGCGCATGTGCCTGGTGCCCAACGGCGACCTCTTCAAGGCGATCCGCGACGGCAGCGCCTCGGTCGTCACCGACACCATCGACGCCTTCACCGAGGACGGGATCGCGCTCGACTCGGGCGAGCGGCTCGAGGCCGACGTGATCGTCACCGCCACCGGCCTCAACCTGCTCTTCCTCGGCGGCATGGAGCTGGTCGTCGACGGCAACCCGGTCGACGTGCCGAAGACGATGACCTACAAGGGGATGATGCTGAGCGGCGTTCCCAACTGCGCCTTCACCGTCGGCTACACCAACGCATCCTGGACCCTGAAGGCCGACCTCACCTCCGAATACGTCTGCCGCCTGCTCGCCCACATGGACGCGCACGGCTACGCCAAGAGCGTCCCCGAGATCACCGACCCGACCGTTACCGAGGCGCCGCTGCTCGACTTCACCTCCGGCTACGTCCTGCGCTCGCTCGACAAGTTCCCCAAACAGGGCTCGAAAGAGCCCTGGAAGCTGCGCCAGAACTACGCCTTCGACCTGCGCTCGATCCGCCGCGGCGCGCTCGAGGACGGCGCGATGCAGTTCTCGCGCCCGGCGCCGGCGCGCCGGCCCGCGGAGAAGATCGCCGGCTGAGATGGCCGACTACTCCGACCTGCGCGCCCTCTTCGTCAACTGCACCCTAAAGCGCAGCCCCGAGGTGTCCAACACCCAGGGCCTGATGGACCTCTCGATCGAGATCATGCGACGCAACGGCGTCGAGGTCGAGTGCATCCGCGCGGTCGACCACGAGATCGCCACCGGCGTCTGGCCCGACATGACCGAGCACGGCTGGGAGCGCGACGAGTGGCCCGAGATCTTCGAGAAGGTGATGGCCGCCGACGTCCTCGTCCTCGGCATGCCGATCTGGCTGGGCGAGAAGTCCTCGGTGGCGACGCAGGTGATCGAGCGGCTCTACGGCAACTCGCACCTGCTCAACGACGCCGGCCAGTACGCCTACTACGGCCGCGTCGGGGGCTGCCTCGTCACCGGCAACGAGGACGGGGTCAAGCACTGCGCGATGAACGTCCTCTACTCGCTCCAGCACCTCGGCTACACGATCCCACCGCAGGCCGACGCCGGCTGGATCGGCGAGGCCGGCCCCGGCCCCTCCTACCTCGACGAGGGCTCGGGCGGCCCCGAGAACGACTTCACCAACCGCAACACCACCTTCGCCGCCTGGAACCTGCTCCACCTGGCGCGGATGCTGAAGGACGCCGGCGGCATCCCCGCCCACGGCAACCAGCGCACCGAGTGGGACGCCGGCTGCCGCTTCGACTTCCCCAACCCCGAGCACCGCGCGTAGGGCCTATGCGCCGAGGCTCTCCAGCCGCTCGGCGAGGCGGTTCATGCCGCGCTCGCGTGCCGCGGCCGCGGCGCCGGCCCAGTCGGTCTCGCGGTTCGGCGGCGGTTCGACCCCGGCGTCACGCAGCGTCGCGATGTCCTTGAAGGCGCGCAGATCCTCGGCGGCGTGGAGCAGAGCCCCGCGCAGCGCCGGGCGGCGCTCGCGGATCGCGTTGTCCAGCACCGCCTCCAGCGAGCCGTGGCGGCGCAGCAGCTCGGCCGCGGTCTTCGGCCCGACGCCCTTGGCCCCGGGCAGGCCGTCGGATGGGTCGCCGCGCAGGGCGATGAAGTCGGGCACCAGCTCGGGGCCGATCCCGTAGCGGCGCTCGACCTCCTCCGGCGTCACCTCCTCGGACCCTTTGGTCCCCGTCTTCACGTAGAGGACCGTGACCCGCTCGCTCGCGCACTGGTACATGTCGCGGTCCCCCGTCAGCAGCAGCGCCCGCCCCCCCGCCTCGGCCTCGCGACGCGCGTAGGTGCCGAGCAGGTCGTCGGCCTCGAGATCTTCGCTCGTCGCCACCGTCCAGCCGAAGGCGGCGAAGAAGTCGCGGGCGGCCGCGAACTGCGGCGCCAGGCCGCCGGGCATCGCCGCTTCGCGCTCGGCGTGGTAGGCGGGGTAGAGATCGGTCCGGTAGGAGGCCGCGTCTGGCCCGAAGCAGAGCACGACGGCCCGCGGCTCGCGCAGCTCTACCTCGCGCAGGACGAGGTTGGCGGTGCCGAGCAGGGCGTTGACCGGCTTCCCGTCCGGTCCCACGATCGAGTCCGGCAGCGCGTAGAAGGCGCGAAACAGCATCGAGGGGGCGTCGACAGCGAGCAGGGGGCCGGGCATGAGGGGCCGAGTCTGTCACTCCAATACCGTTAGCGCCGTCATGGCCGACAGCGCTCTGCACATCGAGGGCCTCTTCAAGCGTTACCCAACAGGGGTGGAGGCGCTGCGCGGGGTCTCGCTCGAGATCGCGCCGGGGGAGATGTTCGGGCTGCTCGGGCCCAACGGGGCGGGGAAGTCGACCCTGATCCACTGCACGACCGGGCTGGCGCAGCCGACCGGCGGTGCGATCCGGGTCCTCGGCCACGACGCGATCGATGACTACGGCGCCGCCCGCCAGGCTGTCGGGCTCGCGCCCCAGGAGCCCAACCTCGACTGGTTCCTCACGGTCGAGGAGACGCTCGACTACCACGCCGGGTACTTCGGCATGCCCAAGCGCGAGCGCCGCGAGCGCGCGAAGGAGCTGCTCGAGACCTTCTCCCTGACCGAGAAGCGCGACGAACGCACCCGCACCCTCTCGGGCGGGATGAAACGGCGGCTGATCCTGGCGCGGGC
>DASUIY010000251.1:0-5110 GCA_036279555.1 Solirubrobacterales bacterium
CTACCTTCGCTTCTACAACTACGACCGAGTCCACCACGGTCGCCTGACGGACGGCCAGATCCCGGCGGACATCGTCTACGGTGCCCGCAAGATGGAGGTCAGATGAGCCTGGGGTGTCGGCACATCTTGGAGTCGCTCCACACTAGCTCTTACAATCGCCTCAACTCCCGGAGAGGTGGCCGAGTGGCTGAAGGCACTCGCCTGCTAAGCGAGTAGGGGGCGCAAGCTCTCTCGAGGGTTCGAATCCCTCCCTCTCCGTTCGCGATGGCGCTGTATGCCTCCGCACAGAATGCTTGCGATGAGAGCTGTTCGCGTGGCCCTGGTCCTGTTCGCACTGGGCTCTGTATTCGGGCGCGAGTCCGTTGCCGCCGACTGGCGAGAACTGCCCGTCGTGCCGACGCTCGGCCCTGTCGTCGCCGGCCATCTCGAGAAGGTCTCAAGCCGCGGAGAGGAGCTCGGCAATCGCCCGGGGGTCGTCGCCAAGATCGGCGACAGCATCACTGCATCGCCGGCGTTCCTGCAAGCGCTGGCGTGCTGGCCGGCCCAGCTGGGCCCATGGGAGGAGCTGGGCGGGACGCTCGCGTTCTTCGGGCGGACCGCCGTGCCTGGTGGCTCTGAGGAAGCTCAGTGTCCGGTCAGCAACAGCTATTCGCGCCTGGGCGTGGCCGCCGTCGGGGGATGGCGGGCGGCCGATGCGCTTCTGCCACGCGAATCCTTCACGGAGTGCCACGCGCTGCCCGCCGTTTCCTGTGAGCTGCAACTGATCCGCCCATCGGTTGCCCTGATCATGTTTGGAACCAATGATCTGGAGGACTTCACCGCGACCCAGTTCCGCCTCGACCTCGCCCGAGTCGCACGGCGCGTGTCCAGTGCGGGAACCATCCCGGTGATCAGCACGATCCCGCCCCGGGCCGGGCAGCCGTTCTCGCAACGGGTCGCGCGGTTCAATGCCGAGATCGCGGCCATGGCTGAGAACCGGGCCCTGCCGCTCTGGAACTACTGGCGGCAGATGGTCGAGCCGGGTGTCCCCCGCGCGGGGCTGAGTCGCGATGGCGTCCACCCGAGCGTCCTCTGCCCACCCTGCACCGCGATTGACTTCCGGCCGGTGGGATTGCGGCAGGGGTATGCACTGCGGAACCTCGGGGCCCTGCGTGTCCTGGATCGCCTGCGCCGGGTAGTCCCGCTGGTAGACAGTCAGTAGGAATCCACCGTCTAGCCGGGAGCGCCGCGAGGGCGCACATGCTTTGTCGCCAGCTTGCGCACCCCACGGATCAGGGCATACGTCCCGATAGCCAACGCAAGGGTCCCGCTCACAGCAAGTCCCCAGCGGACGGGGATCGCCAGCTCGGTCGTGGAGAGGGAGCTCTGCAGGGCGACGAGGAACGGGATGTGAACGAGGTAGATCCAAAAGCTGGCGTCCGACAAATAGCGCAGCACACGCGACTCCTCGTGGACGTATCGCGCCAGCACCCCCCAGATTCCGAACAGGGTGAGCCAGCAGACCAAGCCAACGGTGAACAGCCCGTAGAGGCGCAACTCATCGATTTCGGCCAGGATGCCCGGCGTGCCGACGTTGCCGGTGAAGTCGCCGCTGTCGTAGAAGAGAAGGAAGGCGGGCACGGCGATCAGCACCCCCGTCCCGAGCCGCAGCCAGGCCCCGCGCTTGAGGTCCTCCAGCAGGTCGGTCTGACCACTGAGAAGCCAGCCGAAGAAGAAAAAGAGGCTGTAGTACGCGAAGAGGGTCGGGGCGGGGACCAGCGAGTTGGATGCGGTCCCCCCCGCCACCCAGCCGGTCTTGGTGATCAGGATCGCCGCGCTGATCGACGCCAGGGCCGGAACCGCCCACCATGACCTGATCAGGTTGCGAAAGCCACGGTTGATGGCCGCCCCCAGCCCAGGTGCGCGTTGGATCGCCAGCCAGGCTCCGATTGCGATCACGGAGATCATCAGCAGGTAGGCGATGAACCACAGGTGCCTCGGCGAGAGGGTGAAGACGTTGGCGATGTCCAGCTCTCGCTTCGGCGGAAGCTCGCCTTTGCGCGGCCAGAGGGCTGCCGCGCCGATGACGAGGAAGTTCGCCAGCGGCACGACCGTCAGCATCCCCACGGCCAGCGGCAGGCCGAGCCGGCGAAACCGGGCACGCAGCTGCCGGACAGCCGTGGATCGTCGCAGCGCGCTGGCGGCCAGGAACCCGGAGATGGCGAAGAACAGCGGCATGTGCCAGGTATGGACGAACCAGACGACGGCATCGACGGTCTCGGCACCCCCGTCACCCTTCTGGACATAGCGGGCCGCGTGGTAGGGAATCAGGAGGAGAATTGCCGAGACACGAATGGCGTCCAGGTGATGCCGACGCTGCTGGCTTACACCTTTCGGCATAAGAGCAGGGTAGGCGGTTCAGGTTGCCGAGCCGAAACGGAAGCTGCTTTGAGTCACAGGCCCCGCTCGGCTGGCTCGGCGATCACGCCGGGCGCGCCATCTTCCTGTGCTGGTTACCATTCACTGAGACCGCTGCTGGACGCCGACTGGACCCGCCGATCGCCGCCATCTCCTCGTCGCTCAGCTCGAAGTCGAAGATCTCGATGTTCTCGCGAATCCGTTCCGCCGGCCCCGCCTTGGAGATGGCGATGTTGCCGAGCTGCACGTGCCAGCGCAGGATCGCCTGGGCGGGCGACTTGCCGTGACGAGCGGCAATCTCGCCGATCGTCTCGTCGGCGAGCAGCTCGCCCTGGGCAAGGGGGCTCCGGGCCTCGGTGACGATGCCGTGCTCGGCATGCCAGGCGCGCAGGTCGGCCTGCTGCAAACGCGGGTGCAACTCGACCTGGTTGACCGCCGGCAGCGTCTCCATCTCCCGCTCCAGCAGCTCGAGATCCTCGATGCGGAAGTTGGAGACGCCGATCGTGCGCGCCGCCTCCTCCCCGTGGATCCGTTCGAACGCCCGCCAGGTGTCGAGAAACAGGCCCTCGGTGGGGACGGGCCAGTGGATCAGGAAGAGGTCGACATGGTCGAGCCCGAGCCGGTCGAGGCTCGCCTCGAAGGCCGCCAGCGTCGAGTCGTGGCCCTGCTGTGAGCTCAACAGCTTGGTGGTGACGAAGTAGTCCTCGCGCGGCAGTCCCGAAGCAGCGAGGGCAGCGCCGACGCCCTTCTCGTTGTGGTAGGCGGCCGCGGTGTCGATATGCCTGTAACCGGCCTCGAGCGCCAGCTCGACGGCACTCTGGGTTTTCTCCGGCGGCACCTGGAAGACGCCGAAGCCCAGCTGTGGAATTTCGACGCTGTCGTGCACGGTGATGTTGGGAATGGTCGACTCGGGCATTCGCTTCCTTGATCTCCTTGTTCGAGGTGTCGTCGAGGGGCCGGACCCGAATCTCTGCGGATCCGGCCCCTCACTCTCCTTTGCGGCGCTCCCAGTGCCGCATTGCGGCTTCCCCCTGCAGCGCCGCACCGCCGAGGATCCAGCTCTACACAGAACGAGACAAGCGTTCAGGTAAAACGGTTCCTATCTATTGAGTGTGGAAATTCCCAGCGCCCAGAGCGACGCCAGCGTCCGCCTTCCCACCGTCCTCGGCGAGGATCACGTCGACCGCCGCCGCCCCTCCGAGCGCCGGGGCAAGTGCGATGTAGGAAAGCATCGGTGCCGCGATCGACAGCTGCGCGCCGCGCCCGATGGCGACGAAGTGGTGGATCACTCCCCATATCGCCCCGACCGACGCTTCTGCCGCGAACCTGCTCGGCTGCCGCTCCGGCGGGGCTCCCCGCCGGAGCATCGTCGCCAGCCTGGCGGTCATCTCGCTGCGCCACTGGATCGCCTCGAGGCCTGGCGAGAAGACCTTGGGGAAGGCGAGGCTGGTGAAGATGGGGTCGCGGGCGAGGCGCCGGCAGAGGCTGGCGATCATGCGGTGGACGCCGCTCGCCCAGTCGTCGGCCGTGAGGTAGAACGGCGCCGCTGCGGCCAGGGTGCGGCCGCCGAGCATCTCGAGCGTCGCCAGGAAGCAATCCGTCACCCCCTCGAAGTGGGCATCGAAGCTGCGCTTGGAGACACCAGCGGTGGCGCGTACCCGCGGCACCGTCAGCGTCGCGTATCCCCCTTCGCTCGCCAGCCCCGCCGTCGCTGCCAGGATCAGCGCGCGCTCGTCCGCCGGCGGCATCTCGGCAGTGGCCGCGGGCAACGGCGCCCCCGCGACCCCGAGGCCGCGCAGGCGGACGACGTCATCGTCATGGAAGGAGAGCGCCCAATCCAGCAGCTCGCCCCCGTCGAGTGCCGGCTCCTGCATGTTTCCGGAGAGCAGCCGCGCCCGCGCCATCCGGCCGCCGCCGGCGACGATGCCTTTCAGCACCAGTCGCGGCAGCCGGGGGGCCCCGTCGGCGAAGGCGAAATTCTTCGCCACCAGCGCCTCGAAGAGCCGGCTCGTGCGCAACATCGGTTCGACCGCGATGGGGCCGGCGGCGAAGACCTCGACCAGGGCCAGTCGCGCCGCGTCGGGACTGCTGGCGATCTGGCCGGTGAAGGCGAGGAGCCCGAGCCGAAGCCGCTCACTCCACTCCTCCTCGCCCTCGGCGGCGGCGAGGATCCCGCGCGCCGAGTGGCTGACGATGCTGTGGTAGGTGGCGAGGAAGCACTCCTCCTTGCCGGCGAAATGCTTGTAGAAATCTCGCTTCGAGACGCTGGCGTGGTTGCTCAGCGTCGCCACGGCGAAGCCGTCGTAGCCGTGCTCGGCGACGAGCTCGACCATCGCTTCCTGCAGCCTGCCGCGCTGGTGCGCGGCGACGTCCTCCGCCGAAAGTCCCGGCCCCGGTTTCAGCTTCGGAAAGCGAGCGCTCCGCGATCGTGCGCCTCGCGATGAGTTGGATTTGCCGGTCGCCCCGGCGCCAGCGCGTCCGCGCGAGCCGTTCCTACCCATGGACTGGGTCCTCCTTACCTTCCGGGCAGCCTTCGTCGCACCCTGTTTTCTGATGACAATCAGTCAGTACCAAAACCCGGGAGTGCGCCGAAGTTGCCACGCCAAATAGGCAAAGCTAACTGCAGAGTCCTGCCTAAACGGACAATTAATGCTTGACATTTGGCTACGAGAGCGACTCGCGACCTTGGCGTCGCCCCCTCGAAAGAGGCTAT
>DASUIY010000252.1:0-7058 GCA_036279555.1 Solirubrobacterales bacterium
CTGCCACGGCGTCCACGGCCCCTGGCCGAACCAGAAGTTGGAGACGAGGGCGGCGAGGGCGCCGACGGCGAAGCCCGGCGCCGGGCCGAGGGCGTAACCGGCGAAGACGACGATGTCGGTCGTCGGCTTGACGCTGGGAAAAGCGGCAAAGGCGATGCGGCCGGCAATCGCCAGCGCGGCCAGCGCCGCGACGAGCGCCACCACCTGCGAGGGCGGTCGCGAGCGCTCGTACCAGGCGAAGCCGCCGATGAGGACCGCGCCGAGGATGGCGAAGGAGGCGAGCTGCCAGGACATCACTCGCCCCCCCGGCCCCGGAGGGCGGCGGCGCCCTGCTCGGGGGTGACGACGCCGGGCAGGTCGAGGACGCGGGCGACCTCGGTGGCGAAGTACCAGCCGCCGGAGAGGATCTCGGCCGCCGGCCCGTCGGCGATGACGACGCCGTCGCCGAGCAGGACCACCCGCTCGGCGGATGCCGCCGCGAACTCGACGTCGTGGGTGGCGACGAGGACGCCCGCGCCGCGGTCCGCGAGCTCCCCTATCAGGTGGACGAGGTCGTCCTTGCGGGCCCGGTCCATGCCGCGTGTGGGCTCGTCCAGGGCGATGAGGCCGGGAAGCTCCTCGCCTTCCATCCGCCCGGCCAGCGCGATCGCCAGCGCGAGCCTTTGACGCTCTCCGCCCGAGAGGTCGCGCGGGTCGGCATCGACTGCGTGCTCCATACCGACGATCCGCAGAGCCCCCAGCCCTACATCACCCGGAAGCTCATCGCCCACCCGCTCCCTGACCAGGTAGTCGCTCGGGTTCTGCATCAGCAGGGCGATCCCGCCCGGCACGTCCAGCTTGCCGCGAGCCGGATCGAGCAAGCCGGCGGCGGTCTTCAGCAGGGTGCTCTTGCCGGCTCCGTTGCGGCCCATCAAGGCGACGCGTTCGCCACCCTCGATCTCCAGGTCGATGCCCTTGAGAACGTCGTGGCGTGTGTCTCCCGAGGCGAGCTCGATCCAGAGGTCGCGGGAGGTGAGGATTGTGTTGGAGGGGGGGCGGACCCCCTCCTCTCTCAACTTTTTCGGTGGAGCGGGATTGGTTGAGCCGGGCGGGGCTGGCGAAAAAGTACAAGCCGTTCGGAGGGGGCCCGCCCCCCCTCTACCAGCGGCCTCGATTGACGCGAGGGTTCGGCGGGCGTCGCGGACCCCGACGGGGAGGGGTTCGAGGCCGCAGAGGGAGAAGAGGCGGGCGGCCGGGGTCTCCAGAGCCGTGTCGGTGTCCTGAGCCCAGGTGAGGAAGCTGCCGGGATCGCCATCGAAGGCGATCGAGCCGGAGCTCATTGCGACAACACGGTCCGCAGCAGCAAGGCAGCGCTCGAGGCGGTGCTCGGTCAAGAGGATCGTCACCCCCCACTCCTCGTTGAGTCGCCTGAGGAGCCAGATCAACTCGTCGCCGGCTACCGGGTCGAGCTGGGAGGTGGGCTCGTCCAAGAGGACGAGGCGGGGGCGGGTGACTAGAGCTGCTGCGAGCGCGACACGTTGAAGCTCGCCCCCGGAGAGCGTGTCGACGGCCCTTTCGAGGAGATGCGGGATGGCCAGAGCGAGCGCGACCTCCTCGACCGCCCTGGCGCGGGAGCTTGGATCGTCGCCCCGCATCTCCAGGGGGAGCTCTATCTCGGCTGCGACCGTGGTCGAGACGACTTGCGTCTCGGGGTCCTGGGCCACATACCCGACCACGGCCGCGAGCTCGCCGGGCCCGGTGGCGAGGGCGTCGGTGCCGGCGACCTCGATGCGGCCCTCGATCTCGCCGCCGTGGAAGTGCGGGACGAGGCCGCAGGCGGCTCGCAGGAGGGTCGACTTGCCGCAGGCGGAGCGGCCAGCGAGGAGGACCAGCTCGCCCGCGGATAGCTGGAGGGAGACCTCGCGCAGAGCGGGTTGCGAGGCGTTGGGATAGCCGTAGGTGAGCCTCTCGATCGCGAGGGCCGGGACGGCGCGGGCAGGCGTCGCCAGATCAGGCACGGCGAGCCCTCCTGCGCAGCGGGGCGAGGCCGCTGAGGGCGAGCAGGGCGGAGAGCGCGAGCGTCGCCGGGCCGGTGCCGACCTCCACCGCGGGGTATTCGGCGAAGGCGTCGGCGCCGAGGAGCTTGCCGGCGACCGCCGCCGCGAGGACGATCGCGCCGGCGGCGTAGAAGCGCCGGTCGTACCGCGACCTCCTGACGACCCGATCCGGACGACCGAGGACACCGTCCTGCGCAGTGTCGGAGGGCGTCAGGGAGTAGCCGCGCAGCTCGAGCGTCGCCGCCACGTCAACCGCGCGGTCGAGCGAGCCGGCCAGCAGCCGGCGAGCCAGCGGCGCCCGGCCAACCGGGGCCGCGCCGGGGCCGCGCAGCCGGGCGGCGTCGCGCAGCCGGGCGGCGTCGGCCGCCGCGACCGGGACCAGGCGCGAGACCAGCGTCGCGGTCAGGGCCGAGCGACCGGCGAGGGGGCGGAGCGCCCGTAGCACCCGGTCGGGATCGACGCAGGCCGAGTAGACGGCGAAGGCCACCATCACGACTGCGGCCCGCAACCCGATGACGGCGCCGGCGGCGATCGCCTCGGCGGTCACGTCGACCCGGCCGAGCAGCGGCCACTCGCCCAGCCGCGCGAGGACCGTCTCGCCGCGGCCGACCACGAGGGCGTTGACGGCGACGATCAGGAGGGCCAGCGTCAGCCCCATCCAGAGCGCCGCGCGCACCGCCGCGTGCGCCCCGGCGAGGCGGCCGGCGAGGGCCAGCGCGACGCCGGCGGCAAGGAGGACGACCGGGCTCGAGTAGGCGAAGGCGACGGCGGCCAGAGAGCCGAGGTAGACGACCGCAGCGGCCGGCGATGCCGCCTGCAGCGGCCCCTGCCTCGGCGTGTAGGCGAACGGCGATCTCATCGGAGCGGCAGCGCTTCCTCCTCCCCGCCTTCGACGGCGACCGCGTAATGGTTGCGCAGGCTCTCGCGGTCGAGCAGCCCGGCGGCCGCCTCGACCCCGGCCGAGCTCGTCCCGCTCACCACCCAGACCGGCGGCGAGTCGAGCCGGCGCACGGCGGCGACGAGCCCGGCGCTTGGCCCGAACGCCCGCCCAGGCTCACCGCTTTCGTCGAAGCCCACCAGCCGCTCGCCGCGGGGGCCGGGTTCGAAGTCGGCGAAGACGCCGCTGGTGCGCGGTCCGTCCTCGATCTGCGCCGCCGCCGGGTCGGTCCGCACCCGTCTCCAGGGGCCGACGAGGACGCGGATCGCCCCCTCGGCGGCCACCCGGGCAACGGTCGCCCCTTCGGCCCCCAGCCGCTCGCGCACCTCGGCGCACGCCCCGCTGCCGCCGAGGCACTCGACCGCGACCGGCCTGCGCTGCCCCGCGTAGCCGTCGAGAAAGGGCTGGGGCCAGGAGCCGACAACCGCCGGGACGCGCATCGCCGCGCCCCAGTCGCGGAAGTCCCACCAGATCGCCTCGCCGCCGAGCAGGGGGTAGTCGGCGGCCCCGACGGCCGACTCGACGCCGTTGACGTAGAAGAACCAGTCCCGCGAACGGCCGAAGCGCTCCTGCGCCTCGATCCCGTCGATCGCCTGCACGAAGCCGCCGCCATAGCGAGTCGAGACGTCGGCGCTCGCTTCGAGCACCCGCATCACCGTGTCGGACTCGGTCACCTCGCCGAGCTCGCGCTCGGCGACGGTCACGGTGCCGTAGTCCCGCGTCACCGTCAGCTCGACGTCGCCGACCCCCTCGCCGGGGCCGAGGCCGCAGCCGGCGGCCGCGAGCGTCGCTGCAAGCAGCGCGATCGCGACCGCCCAGCCGCGGCGCACGGTCACTTACCCGAGCTGCCCGGGCACTTCCCGCCCACGCATACCGCCTCGTGGTTGGAGGGCGTGTCCTTGCCGTGACGGGCAACCAGCCGCGCCGGAGCCGCGAGGGTCACCGTCGCCCGCCCCTGGGAATCGGTCGGCCCGGAGGCGCCGCTGACGGTCGCCCCGGACGCGGGCGTCTTCTTGCCTTTTTCGTCGTAGGCGAAGACGCGAACGCCGAACGGCACCCCGGCCCGCACCCGGTCCGGCGCACTCAGCACCAGCTCGTCCGGGTACGGGTAGGAGCCGTAGGCCCAGAGCACGTCGTCCCCTTTGCCCACCTCGACGGCTTCGCCGCCGACGGAGGGGCTCTTGTGGTTGACCTTGAGGTACCAGCTGTTCATGCCCTTGCCTTCGATCCCGCCGATGCCGCACAGGCCGAGGCCGAATTCGTCGATGAAGCTGTCGGTGAGCGCGAGTGGCTTCAGCGCGGCGATGAACTTGGCGCCCTGGACCAGCATGCCGAGCGCCGTGGCGCCCTTGACGGTCACCGACTTGCCGCTGCCGCCGGTGCCGGGGCCGAAGCAGGTCGCCTTGGGGCTGGTCTTGACGGAGACCTCACCGCCCACCCCGAACGACTTTTCGGCGAGCACCTTGCCGCCGCTGCCGATCACACGCAGGTCGGCGACCGGCCCCTTGGCGAATGCCAGGGCGGTGCTCGACAGTACGAGAGCTAGAGCCAGCGCGCACGCGGCGGCTAGCCGAATTGGAACGAGTCTTGGCATTTAAGCCACCCTTTCCTCGAGGGTTGTCATGGCTGGCCGGGGACAGGTCTCCTGGCTTCCGGGGTTTGGGCCGCCGCACCTTCCCGGGGAATCGGTGTCCTCCCCAGTGGCTGACGCGATGCGCCTGCGACGTCCTCGACCCGGTCACAGTGGCGGGACCGCGCCGGCTTCTCACCGGACTTCCCTTGACCACCGACCGTATTTACGCGGGCGAGTCTATCCGCTTTCCAGGCGGGAGCCGGATAAGGCCGGCAATGCCATGGAGCCGCGGAAACCCGCATCGTGGGGCGTCTCGTTGTCCAATACGTCGCAAACATTCAATAAGAGTTAATCTTTGCGGCGTGGCCTGGCCCGCAGGCCGGTCGCGACGCCGGCCTGCGGGTCGCAAACGTTCGTCCACCGTTCTTGGCCCTTCCCCCGCCCCGGCCTAGGCTCGCGCGCAGGTTGTTCCAAACAAGGGGGAAGCGATGAGAAGAGGGATGAGGTTGCCGTCGCCGGCGCTTGCGGTCGCGGGGGTTGCACTGTTCGTCGCGCTCAGCGGCACCGTCTACGCGGCCCAGAAGGCGAAGCTCAACGGCCGCGCGGTCAAGGTCAAGTCATTGCCGGGCAACCGCCTGACGCCGGGCTCGGTGGCCGCGAACCGGCTGAAGCCGGGGGTGCTCTCGGCTCTCGGCCAGCACTCCGGCCCGATCACCGGTGCCGAAATCAACGAGCTCAGCCTCGGCCAGGTGCCGAACGCCGCCCACGCCGAAACGGCGGACACCGCCCAGAGCGCCGTCGACGCCCAGACCGCCCTCAACGCCGTCAACGCGGTCACCGCCAGCAAAGTGAACGGCTACTCCGCCGGCTGCCTCCCCGGCACCCAACCCTTCGCCGGAGCCTGCTGGCAAACCTCCTCGAGCGAAACAGCAATCAGCGCCCCCGCAGCAGCCTCCTCCTGCGCCACCCAAGGCGGCACCCTCCCCGACCCCCTCCAGCTGGCGGCCTTCGCCCAAAAACCAGGAATAAACCTCGACGCAGGCAACGAGTGGAGCAGCGACATAACGAACATGAGCGGGATGGACGTCTATGCCGTCGTAACGGTCACAGCCGCTGGAAACCTCAACTTCACAGCTTCAACCAGCACGCGCAAGTTCCGCTGCGTGATCCCACTGCTCACCTAAACCCCTCCCGGGCGTGCTCAGGGCCTGCCCCAGCAGGGGTGGAACGTCTTGTACTTTTTCGCCTCAACCCTCAGAGCGCCAGCAATATCCGCCGCTCGAAAAAGTTAAGTGGAACCCCTGCTGGGGCAGGCCTTACAACCCTGGGAACAACTCAGGTTTCGACCAGCCCCCGCTCCAACGCATAACGAACCAACTCCGCGCGACTCGAAAGCCTCAGCTTCTGCTGAATATGAGCCCGATGGCTCTCCACAGTCCGAATGCTGATGTAGAGCTGCTCGGCCACCTCAGCGTTCGTATGCCCCAAGGCGATCAATCGCAGCACGTCGCGCTCGCGATCGCTCAGCTCGTCCGCTTCCCCGCGGGCGTCGGCGCCGGCCGCGAGCCGCGCCCCGAGAGCCGGCTGCAGGTAGGTGTCCCCGGCGGCGGCGCTGCGCACAGCCTGGACCAGCTCGGCGTCCGCGGCCTCCTTCAGCACGTAGCCGCGCACCCCCGCCTGCAGGGCGCGGCGGGCGAATGCGGGCTCGTTCTGCATCGTCAGCACGACGATCTCGGTGCCGGGCGAGGCCTCCTGGATGTCGGGCACCGCTTCGAGGCTGGAGCGGCCCGGCATGTTGAGGTCGAGGATCAGGACCGCCGGCTTGTGGCCGCGGACGTAGCGGATCGCGGTTTCGGCATCGCCGGCCTCGGCGACCACCTCGAAGCCGGGCTCGGCGTCCAGCAGCATCCGCAGGGCGCTGCGCATCACGGTGTGGTCGTCGGCGAGGACGATCGTCGTCTCCTTCGCCTCCGGCGCTGCATCGTCGTGCACGGTGGCGACATTACCTGCGCCGGTGCCTCTCGCGGCTGTGCTCATCCCCACCATCTAACCCCCCGCGACACCGCCGGGCATCGGTGTTTTACCGCGAACTTCAGCTTGAGGTCAATTCGCTTTGACCATATCGGCGCAAGCGGTAGGATCGTTTGGCCGAAAAGGCTCGACTGGGAAGGGCTGAGATGGCACAGGGGTATGACAGCAGCGCTCTCGACGAGCCGCGGTTGCGAGAGTTGATCGACGTAGGACGGAGCCTGGTGGCGGAGCTCGACCCGGAGGTCGTCTTCCGCCGCGTGCTGGAGGTCGCCTCCGAGCTGACCGGGGCCCGCTACGCGGCGCTCGGCGTGCTCGACGAGGACCGCCACGAGCTGGAGCGCTTCATCACCCACGGCGTCAACGAGGAGACGCGAGAGGCGATCGGCAACCTGCCGCGCGGGCGCGGCGTCCTCGGCCTGCTGATCGAGCAGCCGCGGCCGCTGCGCCTCGGCGACGTCGGCCACCACGCGCGCTCCTACGG
>DASUIY010000253.1:0-6557 GCA_036279555.1 Solirubrobacterales bacterium
CGCGAGCAGCTCGAGGATCTGCCCCTTGACCGGGCGGACGGGGGGGCGGGCGTGCTCGGGGAGCCAGGCGGCGGTCCCCGCCCAGGCGCCGGTTGCGAGGATCACGGCGTCCGCGTGCAGCTCATCGCCGGCCTCCGTGCGCACGCCTTCGATCTTCTCGCCGTCGACAATCGCCTCGGCGACCTCGCACCCAGCCCAAACCTCGACCCCTTCGCCAGATAGCGCCCCGAGCAGCGCGCTCGTCATCAGCCGCGGATCCACCACCGCCTCGGCAGGCGCGTGCACGCCGCCGTTGAAGGAGGGCGCCAGGCCCGGCTCCAGGTCGCGGCAGCGGCCTGGAGGCAGCCACTCGGCGCCGAGGCCGAGGGCGCGCTGCAGCTCGTGGACGCGGCGCAGCTCCGCCGCCTCGTCGCGGTCGAGCGCAAGGTGCAGAGCGCCGCAGCGCTCGTAGCCGACGCTCACCCCGCTCGCCGCCTCCAGCTCGGCGACGAAGCCCGGGAAGACCTCGGCGGCCGCGAGCGTCATCCGCAGCAGCTCCGGCTCGCCGAAGGCAAGCTCACCGACCGGCGCCAGCATCCCGGCGGCCACCCGCGTCGCGCCGGCGGGCGGCGTGGCGCGGTCGAGCACGACGACGCGCGCACCGCGCTGCGAGAAGCGCCAGGCGCAGCAGAGCCCGATCGCGCCGCCGCCGACCACCACCGCGTCATAGCTGCCTCTGTCGCTCAATCTTGCCTCCGCCGGCATTACCCGGATCAGGTCCAGACGGTCGGTGGCCTCGTTGCCACCCTCTCAGCCTCGTGGGCTCCCGTACCCCACCGATGCTACCGAGCGATAATCGGGGGGTGAGCCTCGCCACACCCGACGCCAAGGGCCCGCTGCGCCGCGAGCGGCTGCGCACCGCGCGGCTCTATCTCTGCTGCGACGCCCGCCCACATGGCGAGGACCCCGAGCCGCTGCTGCGGGCGGCGCTGAACGGCGGCGTCGACATCGTCCAGCTGCGCGAGAAGTCGCTGCCACGGCGCGAGGTGGAGCTCGCCGCCCTCACCTTCCGCCGCCTCTGCGACACCTACAGCGCCCTCTTCGTGGTCAACGACGATCCCGACCTCGCCCGCGCCTGCAACGCCGACGGCGTCCACGTGGGGCAGGACGACATGCCGGCGGCCGAGGCCCGCGCGGCGCTGGGGCCCGACGCGATCGTCGGGCTCTCGACTCACTCCGAGGAGCAGATCGCGGCCGCCGCGGGCGAGCCTGTCGACTATATGAGCGTGGGACCGATCTGGGAGACGCCGACGAAGGAGGGCCGCCCCGCGGTGGGGCTCGACCTGATCCGCCACGCGTCCGCGAGCGCCCCTCACCCCTTCTTCGCGATCGGCGGCATCGACGCGTCCAACGCACCGGAGGTGGTCGACGCCGGTGCGCGGCGGATCTGCGTCGTGCGGGCGATCCGCGACGCCGGGGACCCGACGCTTGCGGCGGAAGAGCTTCGGGGCGCCTTCGCGCCGCTCGGGGAGGCCGCGCCCGGTGCCTGACCCGGCGGGCGAGCAGCCGCGCAAGCGCAAGCAGCGCGGCGCCTCCCCCACGCCGCGCGAGCGGATGGAGCGCGGCTACGCGAAGGCAGAGGAACGCAACCAGGCCGCGCGTGAAGCGCTCGAGCCGCTGGACGAGGGCGAGCGTCCGCTGGTCGTGACGATCGGCGCCGTCGTCTCCACCCTGATCTGCGCCTCGATCGTGATCGGCTACGTCTCCGGCACCGAGGTCGACGGCGAGAAACCGCTGCTCGTGCAGGCGCTGGCGCCGGCTCTGCTGACCGGGATGATGGCCTGGGGAATGTGGCGGGCCCGCTACTGGGCGGTGCTCGGGTTCCAGCTGATCCTGGTCTTCATCCTCTTCAGCGCCTTCTTCGGCCTCCTGGTGGCCGCCTCGTCGCTCGCCCAGATCCTCGGCACCCTCGCCCTGCTCGCGGTCGCCGGCACGTTCTTCTTCTTCATGGTCAAGGCGATGGCGCGGATCCAGATGCCGACCCGCAACTGACTCGTTCCGGTGCGCTTTTTCCCCGGTATAGCTGGATAAGGCGCACCGGAAGGCGGCTTCTATAGGCTCAGGGCAGTGGCAGATTCCTTCGACGTGATCGTCATCGGCGGGGGCCCGGGCGGCTACGTCGCCGCGATCCGCGCCGCCCAGCTGGGCAAGAAGACCGCCGTGGTCGAGCGCGACAAGGCCGGCGGGCGCTGCCTCAACTACGCCTGCATCCCGGCCAAGACCGTGCTGCGCACGGCCGAGATCTACGACCAGGCGCGCGAGAGCGCCGAGCTAGGCGTGGTGGCCGAGGGCGTCTCGATCGACTGGGAGGCGCTGGGCAAGCGCCGCGCGTCCGTCTCCGAGTCGCTCTCCAGTGGCGTGAAGATGCTCTGGGACAAGAACAAGATCGCGACGATCGAGGGCGAGGGCTCGCTGACGCCCGAGGGCAACGTCAAGGTCGGGGACGAGGTCTACGAGGCGGCCACGGTCGTGCTGGCGACAGGCTCGGAGGCGCTGCCGATCCCCGGCGTCGAGTTCGGGGGACGGGTCGTCGACACCTGGGGAGCCTGGTCGCTGCCCGAGCAGCCGAAGAAGATCGCCGTGGCCGGCGCCGGCGCCTCGGGCTGTGAGATCGCCTCCGCCTACGGCCGCTTCGGCACCGAGGTGGCCCTGATCGAGATGCTCGACCAGATCCTGCCCGCCGAGGACAAGGACATGGCCCGCGTCGTCGAGCGCGCCTTCAAGAAGCAGAACATCGCGATCTCCACCGGCACGCCGGTCGAGAACGTCGAGGCGGGCGAGAGCTCGGTCAAGCTCAGCTATGGCGGCGAGTCGATCGAGGTCGACTACCTCTGCATCGCCGGCGGCCGGGCACCGGACGTCGAGGGGCTCGGCCTCGGCGAGGCCGGGGTCGAGCTGGAGGAGAACGGCAAGGTCAAGGTCGACGAGTACTGCCGCACCTCCAACCCGAAGGTCTACGCGATCGGCGACCTGGTCAACGCCAAGGCGCTCGCCCACAAGGCCTCCGAGGAGGGCGTGGTCGCGGTCGAGCACGCCGCCGGGGAGCCGACCCACCCGGTCGACCAGAACCTCGTCGCCGGGGCGACCTTCTGCCACCCGCAGGTGGCGAGCGTCGGCCTCACCGAGGCCGCCGCGAAGGAGGCCGGCCACGACGTCAAGGTCGGCAAGCAGAAGCTCGGCGGCGTCGGCGGCGCCACCGTCTACGACGACAAAGACGGCCTGGTCAAGCTCGTCGTCGACTCCAAGTACGGCGAGATCCTCGGCGCCCACGTCGTCGGCAACCGTGCCTGCGACATGATCGCCGAGCTGGTCGCGACGATGGCGCTGGAGGGCGGCTACCAGGAGCTGACCCGGATCGTCCACCCGCACCCGACGATCTCAGAGGCGGTCCTCGATGCGGCGCGAGCGGTAGATGGCTGGGCCATCCACGCCTAAGGCGACCTTCTACTTCGATCTCGGCTCGCCCTACGCGTACCTGGCGGCGGAGCGGGTCAGCGGGCTCTTCACCGAGGCCGGGCTGGAGCAGCCGGAGTGGCAGCCGATCCTGCTCGGCGGGCTGTTCAGGCAGCTCGGGCGCGACTCGTGGGGAAACGGGCCCGGGCGCGAGGGGGGGATGGCCGAGGTCGAGCGGCGCGCCGCCGGGTATGGGCTGCCGCCGCTGACCTGGCCCGAGCCCTGGCCGGGAAACATGCTCTTCGCGATGCGCGCCGCCACCTTCGCCAAGCAGACCGGGCGCACCGTCTCCTTCTCCCTCGCCGCCTTCCGCCAGGCCTTCGCCGCCGGGCGTGACCTCTCGCTGCCCGACAACGTGCTGATCGCCGCCGCGGCCTGCGAGCTGCACCCACGGGCCCTGCTGAAGGCGGTCGAGACCGAGGGGGTCAAGGGCGCCCTGCGCGAGGCGACCGGGCGGGCGGGCGGGCTGGGCATCACCGGCGTCCCCTCCCTGCTCGTCGGCGGCGAAGTCTTCTGGGGCGACGACAGAGTCGAGGAGGCGGTTGCCGCCGCGAGCTGAGGCGATCTTCCCCGCGAGCTACGCTCAGGCGGATGGCCGATCTCCCTGACGCCTCCGCCTGTTACGAGCTGCTCGCGCGCATGGCGCTGATCCGGCGCTTCGAGGAGGAGGCGGGGCGCCAGTACCAGCGGGCCAAAGCGGGGGGCTTCCTGCACCTGGGGATCGGCGAGGAGGCGACCATCGTCGGCGTCTCCGCGGCGATGCGCGAGGAGGACTACCTGATCGGCACCTACCGCACCCACGGCCACGCGATCGCCCGCGGCACCGATCCCAAGCACGTGATGGCCGAGCTCTTCGGGCGGGTCGACGGGACCAGCGGCGGGCGCGGCGGCTCGATGCACATCTTCGACGCCGAGCACCGCTTCATGGGCGGCTACGGGATCGTCGGCGGCAACCTGCCGATCGCGGCGGGCCTCGCCCTCGCCTCCGAGTACAAGGGCGAGGACGCCGTCACGGTCTGCATGTTCGGCGACGGCGCCTCCAACGCCGGCAACTTCGGCGAGACGATGAACCTGGCGGCGCTCTGGAGCCTGCCCGTCCTCTTCCTGGTCGAGAACAACCTCTACGGGATGGGCACCTCGGTCGAGCGGCACTCGGCCCAGACCGACCTCTCCAAGAAGGCGGAGGGATACGGCATCCCGGGGCAGCGGATCGACGGGATGGACGTGCTCGCGGTGCGCGAGGCGGTCGCCGAGGGGATCCGGCTCGCCCGCGAGGAGCGGCGGCCGACGATGATCGAGGCCTTCACCTACCGCTTCCGCGGCCACTCCGCCGCCGATCCCGAGGTCTACCGCGAGCGCGAGGAGGTCGAGGCCTGGCAGGCGAAGGACCCGATCGAGCTCTTCGCGCGGCGCTGCGTCGAGGCGGGCGTGCTGGGCGAGCGCGAGGTGCAGGAGGTGCGCGACAAGGCGGAGGAGACGGTGCTGGCGGCGGTCGAGTTCGCCGACGCGTCTCCCGAGCCGCCCCTCGACACTCTCTACGAGAGCCTCTACGTGCTCGACAGCGACGCCGGCTGGTACGCGGTCGACGAGCGCAGCCCGGAGCCGCACCGGGGGGAGCGCGAGGAGCAGATGCCCGCCGCCGCGCGCGAGCTGGCCGAGGCCGGCGCCGCCTACGCGGGGCAGCCGGACGGGCCACGACCGAACCCCGCCGAGCGCGGCGACGCCCAGGAGGGCGTCGAGCCCGAAGTCGCCGAGGAGGGCGATGACTCGTCCGTGGCCGACGAGGTCGAGGAGGCTGAGCACTGATGGCGACGCTGCGGATGCGCGAGGCCCTGCGCGACGCGATGGCGGAGGAGATGCGGCGCGACGAGGCGGTCTTCGTGATGGGCGAGGACGTCGGGGTCTTCCAGGGGGCCTTCAAGGTGACCGAAGGGCTGCTGGACGAGTTCGGCGAGCGACGGGTGCGCGACACGCCGATCTCCGAGAACACGATCGTCGGCACCGGGGTGGGCGCGGCGATGGCGGGGCTGCGGCCGGTGGTCGAGCTGATGACGGTCAACTTCGCGCTGCTGGCGCTGGACCAGATCGTCAACCACGCCGCCGCGATCCCCTACATGTTCAACGGCCAGGCCCGGGTGCCTATGGTCGTGCGGATGCCGGGCGGCGGCGGGCACCAGCTCGGCCCCACCCACTCGCACAGCTTCGAGGCCCTCTTCCTGCAGGTGCCGGGGCTGCTGGTCGCCTGCCCGTCCACGCCGGCCGACGGCAAGGCGCTGCTTAAGGCGGCGATCCGCGACGACAACCCGGTCGTCTTCATCGAGCACGAGAGCCTCTACGGGCGGCGGGGGGAGGTCAGCGACGACGCCGAGGAGATCCTCCGCTTCGGCCAGGCCGCGGTGCGGCGCGAGGGCTCCGACGTGACGATCGTCGGCATCCTCAAGATGGCCCACGTCGCCGAGGACGCGGCCCGGGTGCTCGCCCACGAGCACGGGGTCGAGGCCGAGGTGATCGACCCCCGCACCCTGCGCCCGCTCGACCTCGACACGATCCTCGCCTCGGTGCGCAAGACCAACCGCGCCGTGATCGTCGAGGAGGGCTGGCCGCACGGCGGCGTCGGCGCCAACCTGGCGACGCTGATCACCGAGCAGGCCTTCGACGACCTCGACGCGCCGGTCCAGCGGGTGACCGGCGCCGACGTCCACATGCCGTACTCGAAACGGCTCGAGCAGGCGGCGATCCCGCATGAGGAGCACGTCGTGAAGGCGGCGCTGGCAACCCTGGAGGGAGCGCTCTGATGGCCGAGATCGTGATGCCCCGCCTTTCGGATTCGATGGAGGAGGGGACGATTCTGAGCTGGCTGAAGAAGGTCGGGGACGAGATCGCCGTCGGCGACGAGATCGTGGAAATCGAGACGGACAAGGCGAACATGGCCTACGAGAGCGACGTGGCCGGGACGCTGTCGGAGATCCTGGCCGAGGAGGGCGAGACGCTGCCGATCGGGACTCCGATTGCGCGGGTGGGCGATTCCGAGGAGGGATCGGGCGCCGCATCCGCGGGTCCTGTCA
>DASUIY010000254.1:0-5487 GCA_036279555.1 Solirubrobacterales bacterium
GCGGGCGGAGAATGACGACCAGAAGGTGCCTTTCTACACCAAGCCGGAATACGTCTGCCACGTCACCACCGTCAGATTGCCGAGTTCGACGCAGGCGAAGCAATGGTCGTCGAGCGCGAGCTTCGATACGCGCATGTTCGGCAAAAACTATTATCGCGCGTGGGAGATGCGCGACGGATCTATCCGCATGGTTCGGGGATCGCGCATTGAACATCCGGAGATCGATGTGGCTTCCGCCCAACGTGACAACGAACGGATTGCAGCGTTCGACAACAGCATGGGTTGGATCTTCTATCGACCCGCCGGTCAAAGAGCGTCAGTCGGCGACGGAGCCCACGTGCCGGCCACCTACGATTTTGACTGGTCGGCCTCCGAGGTGCCGTGTGCGTCTCCCGTTAGAAGGGATTGAGAGCGGCAGACCAGAGGTAAGTCTGCTCTGCGGTGGAACCCCAATGTCTCATCCTGGCGCAGGGGTGACAAAGGCCGGCTCTGCGCCCGCCGGCCGTAGGCGGGACCCCAACGAGCGCAATGGCCTCAATAGACTGGCTCGACGTTCCAGCCCGTAAAGCTCAGCAAGAGCGCTCCCAATTCGCGCACCGGCCCTCCCTGCGGGGACCAGCGTCGGGCGAGATGATACTGGCGGGCGTCCCGTGCCTCGAGGAGCCACTCCGCGCCGTCGGTCCCCCCGCCGCAATCGACAGGAATGAGTTCGAAGACATCGATGCGGAGTCGGCTCCTGGCGCGGAGCAGCCGTCGCGTCAGCTCGGAAGCGCGCCTCCGAACCGTTCAAGCGTTCTTATCGCGTCTTGAAGGTCCGCGTAGGTCACGGTGACTCGCTGGCCGTTGGAATCCCGGCATCGGAGCAGCGGGTCGGACGCTGTCCTCGGATCGGCGTTCGCCTCTTCGAGGCCGTGACAGATGAGATTCCGCATTGACCGAATCTTGTCGAGTTCCTGTGGCGGCGCGGCGCGGTCGAGCTGACGTTCGAAATGCCCCCAACGCAGAAGCAGGTATCCGATAGCTGCCATCAGGTCGCGCAACTGCGGCGGCGGTTCTGCCGGATTCAACATGAGCCTGCCTACGCAGCGAAGGGCTGGGAGAGTGTCTGCTTTCCGCCAGTGAGCCAAGGACCGTTGTTGGCGCGAGGCCGGCGTTCGCGACCGATCGGCGGCCAAGGTCGGCTATGGGTGGGGAGCGGTCCTAGCCGGTGCGCCTATGGTGCAGCGCAGTGGCCGGCCCGCGCCGGCTCCACGTAAACCGTGCAGGGGCCTCCTTTTGCGCAGTCAGCGCCCAAAACGGGCCGCGCCTCGTCCCCCGACCACGCGCAACCATTCCACCTAGGGTTATCTCCTCGCCAAGACGCGGCGAGCCGGAACTATTCGGTGGGTACAGTGTTACCTAGTCGAGATGGGGTTGATCGCGCGAAGCCGTGCGTACAGGGGACCGCTTTTCAACAGCTGCTTGCCGTGACGTGAGGCGCACCGCCTTCCTCGCACGGTCCATCAAAATCACTGGAAAGCGACATGAAAACAGCAAGCAAGATCCTTGAGCTGAGCGCCCGCTTGGTCGCCTTGGCCCCGATCGCGGCCCTCCTGTGCGGCGCGCCTCCGGCCTTCGCCGCGACGCTTCTAGGCTCTGCGGAGAGTTTTTCGGTGCTGGGCGCCTCGACGGTGACCAACACCGGCGCCACCACCATCAGCGGCGACATCGGTCTCTATCCGGGGCCCTCGATCACCGGCCTCGGCACGGTCACCTTGACCGGAACAGTCCACCAGACCGATGCGGTCGCGCAGCAGGCGCAGAGCGATTCCCTCACTGCGTTCAACGCCCTCGGTATCCTGCCGTTCACCACCGACCTGACGGGTCAGGACCTGGGCACGGTGGGTGTGCTGACACCCGGCGTCTATTGGTTCGCCTCGTCGGCTCAACTGACGGGCGCCCTTACCCTCGACTTCGCCAGCAATCCCGACCAGCCTTTTGTGTTCCAGGTCGGAACGGCCCTCACCACCGGCAGTGGTTCATCGGTCAACGTGCTGAATGGCGGGCTGAACAGCGCCATCTACTGGCAGATCGGTAGCTCTGCGGTGCTCGGGACCAGCACATCGTTCGCCGGGAACATCCTCGCCGACCAGAGCATCACGCTCAACACCGCGGCGACCATCCTATGCGGCCGGGCCATCGCCCTGAACGCCGCGGTCACAATGGACAACAACACGATCTCAAACGACTGTAGCGGTAGCGGCGATCTCGGCAGCGGGCGCAGCGACTTCGGCAGCATCGGCTTCAGTGGCGGCGGGTTGGCGGTTCCTGAACCTTCGACCTGGGCCATGATGATCGTGGGCATGGGCGTCGTGGGCATGATGATGCGCCGGTCGCGACGCCAGTTCGTGGCGCTCGCCAGTCAGTCCTGAGTAGTCACCCGGTACAATTCGATGGCTCGGCCCCGCCATGCTTAGCCATCGGCCCGGGGTGCAAGGAGGTCTTGCTGGACTTACAGGTCGGGGCGGTCGGGTTGGCGCGCCCCGCCCCGATGGTTCGTGGCGCTCGTTGATGCGGTTAGCGCATCCTGTCCGGAGTCGATCATCCGGCGGCTATCTGTCCCTCATGTGGTCCGCCATGGGCCGCGAACCATCGCTAGCTACGGCCGGCGAAACGGGCGATGCGGCGTACAGCCGGCGCTCCGGAGCATTGCAGGATAGCCTAGCGCAAATTGGAGTAGGTGCGCCGAAGCGGTCGCTGCCGAGAACTATGCCTACGCCAGCGCCCTCTAGAACCCGGCAATGGGGACAAGCCGCCAAGCGGGCCCTCCCAACTGCCGGAAAGGGTGGTTAGCGGAAGCTCTTGCCAGCACGTCCAGGGTGCCGCGAGGATTGAGGATGCTGAGCGTCACTTCGATACCTGAGGCGTTGGACGAACTACCGCCCGAGCCGGGCTTCGTGGTGCTCATGTGCGGCGTGGCCGGGAGCGGCAAGACGACCTTCAGCCAGCAACTCGCTGCGCGCGGCTTTGCCCGTATCTCCATCGACGAGATGATCTGGAACTCCGCTGGTCGCTACGGGCTGGACTATCCCCCTGAAGCCTACGGTGAAAAGGTCAGCGCCGCTCGCGAAGCGCTAAAGCTCGAAGTGTTGAAGCTGTTGGCGCGGCGCCAGTCCGTCGTGGTGGACTCAGCATTCTGGAACCGTGCGCATCGCCAGTCGTTCGCAGCCCTTGTCGCGTCGAACGGTGGCCACCACCGGATCGTCTATCTCAAGGCTTCAAAGGCGACGCTGCAGGCCCGACTGGAGAAGCGGCGATCCAGGTTCGACGCCAACGCGGCATTGCCGATCGACGACGACCTGCTCGAACGCTTCCTTGAGACGTTCGAGGAACCGGACGCCGCGGAGCGTCCGCTGGTCGTCCTCGTGTAGAGACTGTGGAAACGCTCAACGTCCGTAACGGGTCGGAAGCCGGCGCGGGCCTTACGCCCGAGCCTCCTGGCGCCCGGCCCGCCCGCGGACCCAGGCCAGGTCCGCAAAGGGTGGAAAACGGCCCGCCCCGCTGTAAGCTTCGCCCATGTCGAGGCAAGATCGGCTCGTCGCGGGGCTCCGCATCGGAGCGGCGCCGGGGCGCCCGGGGCGCCCGGGTCACACGGCGTTGCTCGTGGCGGCGACGATGCTTGTCGCGCCGAGCGCGGCCTCCGATCCCGCCGTTCCCCAGGGCGAATGGCTCATGGACGGAAGGGTCGCGGTGCAGGTCTTCGAGTGCGAGGGCATGATGTGCGGCCGGATCATCTGGCTGCTGGCTCCACGCGATCCCGAGGGCCTCCCCAAAATGGACAAGAACAATCCGGTGGCTTCGCTGCGGCAGCGCAGACTCTGCGGCCTGACCATCCTTTGGGGACTGCGCCCCGCCGGCGCCAATCGCTGGGTGGACGGCTGGTTCTACAATCCGGACGACGGCAAGGCCTACAGCGTCACCGCGCAGCTGAAATCCGACAATGTCATCGTCGCGCGCATCTATGCGGGCCTGCCGATCTTCGGCAAGACGAAGACCCTCGCCCGGGTGCCGCACGGCCTGTCGGAAGGGTGGTGCTGACCGTCGCCGGTCGTCGCAGGCGGGCCGGGGCCCAAGGGAGGCCGAGGCGTAGGGGACCGGCGGCCCGCGCCGCCAGAGTTCAACCGAACCGCGCGGGTGAGGCGCAAGGCGCAAAATGATACCCAAGGTAGACATTCCGCTCGCCTGACCGTGCCACGCGAGTATAGTCCAGCGAGTATTCAGCGTGCCCGATCCCCCTGAGGGCTGCCTGGGCGGCCCGGCTGGAGACGCTCGTGGACGTCGCCCCTTCGCGGTTCGACCAGAACTGGCAGAGCTACCTGCGGCCGCTGATGAGCGCCATGCTGGTCGGCCTGACCGTCTTCTTCTTCGCCGCGACGCTCTTCCAACTGGTCAATCTCAACGCCCGCATCAATGCGAGCCCGCAGCTCGAGCCCTCGACCCTGCTGGCCCTTTCGGCCTGCCCGCCTGCGGTGGTGGGGGAGGCCTGCCTCGCCGAGCGGCGCCTGCGCATGGCCGCGCTCCTCGAAGCCAACGCGCTGGCTCGCCGTCATCATGAGGCGGACGTCCAGCTGATGGCGGCGATCTGGTCCCGCTATCTGGGGTTCAGCACGGGCATGATCCTCGCCCTCGTCGGCGCGGCGTTCATTCTCGGAAAGCTCTCCGACACGGGGACCAATCTCGACTTCCAGGACCCGGCGTCTGCGGCGCGGGCGACCTTGACCACGAGCTCACCGGGCCTGGTCATGGTGGTCTGCGGGGTCGTCCTGATGGTGGTCAACATCACCACGTTGCACCGGTTCGGCACGGTCGACACCGCGATCTACTTCTCCGGCGACGGGGTTCTCCATTCCGGTCCCATGCCGGACATCTATGACGGCGAGACCAGCCCGCCGCCCGCATCGGCCCCAAAGCAGGAAGGACGTAAGCCATGACCTCAAAGCCGGCAGCCTTCTGCCTCAGCCTTCTTGCCCTGATGAGCGCGCCGCCCGCAGCGGCTCAGCCGGTCCAGCTGTCCGACCAGCGTCTCTACGACGCAGGACTGCGGGGCTACATCCAGGGCAACTGCGTCACCGCGACGCGCTACTGGTTTGCCTACCTGCAGAGAAATCCCGCAGAACTGCAGAGCAATATAGGTAAGTTGAATAGAATTGAGAGGGTTATTGGCGCCTGCGAAAGCGCGCCATCTACGTACGCGGCCTACAATGTTGCGATGTTTTACGTGAGCCAACCCACACATGAACAGCGCTGCCGAACTTATGGAGAACTCGCGGCCGCCCAATACGAAGTCGCCCAAGCGGCAAATTGTGGATTCTCCGGCTCCCGATGGAGCCCCGACATCGCCTATCACGCCAACTGGTGCATGACGGTCGACCATCCGGCCGTCAGCGCCGAGCACGCGGCCCGCAACCATCTTCTGGAGCAGTGCTCGCCGTCGAAATGACCTGTCGC
>DASUIY010000255.1:0-5563 GCA_036279555.1 Solirubrobacterales bacterium
CCCGCCCCCCGCCCCCCCCCCCCCCACGACAGGACCCGCGGTCGACCCGTCGGCGTAGAGGTGATTCGGGTTCGCGGTGCGGAGCACGGCCAAGACGGCCCGCTGAGCTGAGGTCGTGTCCTCGTACTCGTCGACCATCAGGTGAGCAAATCGAGCTCCAATCTCGGTACGGATGTCGGCGCGCTCGTGGAGGAGCTTGTTGAGGAGGAGGAAGACGTCGCCGCGATCGAGGTTGCCGGACTCGGCGAGGATGCGGTCATGGGCGGCGCAGAACTCGGCCAGCTCGGGCTCGGGGGGTTCGGATCCGGCCTTCAGATCGTCGATCTGCTCGAGCAACCGTGCCAGCAGGCCGACGGCGTTGCCGCGGATTTCCCGGTTGCGGAGGGGGAGGTCGTCGAGGCGGTCGAGCAGGATCGCCAGCCGCTCGGCAGGGCCGAGGACGTCGAAGAAGGGGTCGAGGCCCGCAGCCGTGGATTGCTCGCGGAGCAGGCGCTCGGCAAGCTCGCCCCAGGTGCCGATCCAAAGTTCCTCGTAGGGGGTCTCCAGGAGTGCTTCGACGCGTCGCCGGAGCCGAGCGGCGGTTGCCTGCGTCGAAGTGAAGACCAGGATCTGGGCCGGTTCGATCCCGTCGCCGACGAGCCGCGCGAAGCGGCGCGCCAGGGCCTCCGTCTTGCCGGTCCCGGCAGCGCCGAGGAGGAGCAGGGGGCCGTCTCCGTGCTCGACGGCATGCTGCTGGGCCTCGGCGAGGGCGAGCATGCTCCAACGCTAGCGAGTGGGCGGCCTCCATAGGATGGCCTCGGTGGACGTTTTCTCCGCAGACTGGCTGGGAATCTGCCGTCGCGTGGTCGCGGCGCAGCGGGCGATCTTCGACGAGGTGGCCGGAGCCGAGGCGCGCACCGCCTACGAGGGAGTCGGCGAGGGGGGCGACCGGACCCTGGTCATCGACCGCCGCTGCGAGGACGAGGTCTTCGCCGAGCTCGAGGCGCTGGCGGCACAGGGCGCCTCGTTCGTCGCCGTCTCCGAGGAGCGGGGAGAGGTGACGTTCGGGTCGGGCGGCCCGGCCCGGGTCGTGATCGACCCGATCGACGGCTCGCTCAACGCCCGCCGCACGCTGCCCTCGCACAGCCTCAGCATCGCCGTGGCGTCCGGTGACTCGATGGCGGAGGTCGAGTTCGGCTACGTCTTCGACTTCGGTGCCGGCGAGGAGTTCGCCGCCCGCCGCGGGGAGGGCGCGACGCTAGGCGCCGGGCCGATCCGCGTCGCCGCCGACCGCGACAAGCTGGAGCTGCTCGGCCTCGAGGCGGCCGAGCCCGGACGTGCCCTCGCGGCGCTGGGGGCGCTCTCGGACCGTGTCTACCGCCTGCGCGTCGTCGGCTCGATCGCGATCACCGCGTCCTACGTCGCCGCCGGGCGCCTCGACGCGATGCTCAGCCTTCGCCCCTGCCGGTCCGTCGACGCGGCGGCGGCCCAGCTGATCGTGCGCGAGGCCGGCGGCCGGGTCGCCTTCGGCGATCTCGCCCCGGAGGATGCGCGCCTCGGCCTCGCAGCCCGCTACCCGATCGCGGCCGCCGCCGGGGAGCGCGGGCTGGCAATCGCGCGCTCGGCCGAGTAACCGCCCACCGGCGGGCGGGTTAAGAACAGGTGTTCGCGGAGAACATACGTTCGCTACACTCGCGGGCTTCAGGCAGGAAACCGCATACCGAAAGGGACTCCCTCTCCATGGCAACGCAGAGCAAGAGCAGCAACAGCAACTCGACCGGCTCGACGGCGAAAGCCTCGACGAAACGTGCCGGCACGACTCCGGCCCTCGACCTCCCCGTCGGCGCCGTCCTCACGGTGACCGACCGAGTCGGCGAGCTGGTCGAGCCGTTCAGCGGCCGCAAAGCCGCCGAGAAACAGCTCAAGACCTACCGCACCCAGCTCCGCCGCGAGGTCAAGCGCGCCGAACGCCGCGGCGCAACCGCCCGCAAGCAGGCGACCAGCGCCCTCAAGCGCAACCGCGACGAGCTCCAGCAGCGCGTACGCAAAGCAGTCGACCTTCTGCCAGTCGGCTAACGCCCTGCCACGACCACCGGCGCCGAGCCGGCTGGCTTGAACGGCCAGCCGGCTTGGGCCGGGGCGTAGGCGCGAAACCGGAAGCGCACGCCGCGGCTGTCGTCGTCGGCGAAGCGGTAGGCGTAGCGGAAGCGGCCGTGCCCGTCGGTGCGGACCGTGCGGAACTCGCTCCAGGGCAGGCCGGCTGCACGAAACTGGAGCTCCACGGCCTTGCCGTCGGCCGGGATCCCGGCGCCGCGGGAGAAGACCCGGCCGCTGAAGACGACCGGGCGCCCGCCGACCTCGGCGACCGCTGAGGAGACGCGCAGCCGCAGGCCGGCGCGGACTCCCAGCCCCAGCGGCTTGCTGCTCGCGCCGCGCAGGGTCGCCGTCGGCACCGAGAGCGCCACCACTTCCCGCCCCGGGCCAGGCGCGAGGCGAACGGCGAACTCGCCGCGGGCGGTGGTCCTCACCGTCGTCACCCGCTCCTGCGTTCCGGACTCGCCCGCGAACCGCTCGATCACGCGCACCGGCGCTCCCGCCAGTGGCGTCCGCCGCCCCGCGAGCAGCCGGCCGCTGTAGAGGACGCTCCGCCCGTAGCCGACGGTCCGCTGCTCTTCGACGCCCTGGCGGCCGAAGCCGGCACGGAGTGTCGTCGAGACCTTGAGCGGTGCGGCGAGGCGCATCGGCACGCCGTTGCCGCGGCTCGATGCCGAGGTCTCGTTGCCGGCCCGGTCGTAGGCGGTGGCGCGGAACTCGTACTCGCCGGGCGGGTAGGAGCCGGAGTCCCAGCGGGTGCGAAGGACATCGCCGTCGACCTCGGTCGGGAGGGCTGTGAAGCGCTCGCCCGACCCGAGTGGGCGGACCGAGATCTGCCCGCGGCTCGGGTCGACCCCCGAGAGCGAGTCGTCGGCGCGCGCCTCGATCCGCTCCGGGTCGCCGGGGTCCTGGGAGTTGGCGAAGGCGAGCCGCGGCGGCTCGCGGTCGATGCGGACGACCGCCGTCTCCGGCTCGTGGTTCGGGCGGCCGTTGAGCTTGCCGCCGTCGGCCACGTTGCCGGCCGCGTCGCGGGCGTAGTAGGCGATCGAGTGGACGCCGGACTCGATCGCGGTGGCGGTGGCGGAGTCGCCGGGTGCGGCGACCGGCGTTTCCCCGTCGATCCGGATCGCCGTGAAGGGCCCTCCGGAACCGCCCGGCAGCATCCCCGACTCCTCGTCGCTCGCTTTCGCGGTCAGCGTCAGCGGCCGGTTCGACCAGCCGTCGGGGATGCCGAAGAGACTCGTCTCCGGGTCGGTCTTGTCGACGCGCAGCACCGTGGAGCCGACCTCCGCCGAGTGCACCCCGGACCCCGAGACGGCGACCGCGTGGACGTAGCTCGTCCCCTCGGAGAGCTCGTCGATCACCAGCGCGTCTTCGCCCGTCCCGCCGCGCAGGTCGGTCTCGGTCTCGCTGCAGGCATACCGGTCGGCGCAGGGGCTTTCGCCGGGAGCCCGGTCGATCGAGACCGCGTAGCCGCGGATGCCGGAGAGCGGCTCGGGCCCGGCGGGCCGGCCGAGGCGGAGCGTGAAGGGGAGCCCGTTGCGGGAGATCCAGCCGGGGACCGGCTGGGGGTCCACCCGTCCCGGCGCGGCGTCGTCGAAGCGGAGCGTGGCGACGGCCGGAGCCCCCTCAGCCCCCGACGCATCCTCCAGCCACACTTCGGCGACGTAGGCGCCGGGGATCGCGGGGACGGTCAGGGGCTGGATCGAGGTGGCCGCCCAACCGATTTCCCCTTCGGTCAGGGTGCGGCCATCGGGGGCGAGGAGCCGGTGGTGGACGGCGGCGACCGGCGAGACCCCGCCCGCCGGCGGGTTGGTCCAGCGCAGGGCAAAGCGCGTCTCTGCGTGCCAGTTTTCCTCGCCGCCGTCGACGCGCAGGTCGAGCGGCTGCAGGGGTGCCCCCGCCGCGCTCGATGGGCCGAACACGAGTGCGACGAGGACCGAGGCCACCGCCACCGCACCGGGTGCGCGACTTGCCTTCATGGCCCGAACTCCCCGGCGGCAGAGCCGCCCGACGGGGGCGCGGGGGCGCTTTCAGCGACAGGTGGCGGCGCTTCGACCGGCGGTGGAGCTTCGTACTCGACTGCACCCGCAGGGGTCGCCGCGACACCGGCGCTCGAGTCCTCGGCCCCGTCCTTCGGCTCCCGCTTGGCCGGGGGGTCGGGCTGCGGCTCGGGTGGCGGCGCCGGCTGGTACTCGACCGCCGCCCTCGCCGGGCTGTCCGCCGCCCGTTCGATTGCCGGGCGCGGTGGCGGGTCGCCGCCGGCCAGGGGGTCCGGGAGCACTCCGGCGGCGACGCAGGCCGCGGCTCCCCCGGCGGCGCCTGCGCAGACCGCCAGGATCTTGGCGAGGCCTGTCACGCCGGCGCCGCCCGCCGCGCCCATCTGGGCGGCGGAGTCGGCGTCGCCGCCCACACCGGGCAGGCGCGAGGCGAGCCCGGCGAGGGCATCGTGCGCTCGTTCGAGCAGGGAGCGCGAGGGCGGGAACGCCGGCGCCAGCGCCGCCGCGATCCGTGGAGCGGCCCGGTAGGCGCGCATGGTCGAGCGGCAGCGTGCGCAGGCCCGCAGATGCTCGCGCACCGTAGCGGCATCGTCCGGGCTCGCCTCGCCGTCGCAGAAGGCCGAGAGCAGCGGCCCCAGCTCGCGGCAGCGACTGCCGTCCTCGCTGCTGGAGAGCAGGGCGCGGAACCTGTTGCGCCCCTCGGCCAGCACCCGGTTGATCTTTGTCCGGCTGAAGCCGGTGATCTCGCCGATCTCTGCGTAGGAGTAGCCGCTGGCCAGCAGGCTCAGAGCACGAAGCTCCGCCGGCTTCAGCGCTCGCAGCGCCTCGCGGGTGCGGGCGACGGCCTCACGTCGCTCGGCCTGCTCTCCGGGCTCGCCGCCCTCGGCCGGGATCGATGCCAGCGGATCCGGGGCGCCCTCACGGGGGCTGCGGGACCCGAGCAGCCTTTCGCGGCTCTCGCGCACTGCCAGCGCCTCGTGCCTGGTCACCGTCTGGGTCCAGCGGATCAGTTCCCGCGCGTCTGTCGTCGGCGCTTTGGTGAGGACGATCTCCAGGGCGCGCTGGTAAGCGTCGTCGGCGTCTTCCGCGTCGAGCGAGAAGCGCCGGGCGGTCCGTTTCAGCGAGTGCTCGTGGCGGGCGATCATCTCCACGGCGGCTCGCTTGCGGGCCGCGTCCGTCTCGGCCCGTGCTACCCCGGCCGGCTCCAGCCGCACTCCCCGCATCGCAGTCGACTTCCGCTCCCTCAACCCGCTGAGCCCCCCTGCATCGGTTCAGATCCGTAGTCCGAACATGCCAAGCGAAGGGAGCGGCGGCGCTGGGTTCTCCCCCCTTCTGGACGGGTGACCGGCCCGTTAACCCGCAAATTGCATGAATGGCGACCGCCCGACCGCTTGCTGGGACGGCCGATAGCATCGGACTAGATGAGCACCTGCGTGGTCACCGGCGGCGCCGGCTTTCTCGGCTCCCACCTCTGCGATTTCTTGCTCGGC
>DASUIY010000256.1:0-4290 GCA_036279555.1 Solirubrobacterales bacterium
AGGAGCGTTTGTTCAGCAGCTACCGCCGTCGTCGTCCAGAGGCCGAGCCCCGCGAACGGCTGGCCGCTTCCAGCTTTTTCGCCGACGACGTCGCCTTTGGTCAGCGTGGCGACGAGCTCCACCGTGCCACCTGCCTTCTCCCAGACGAAGAGGTTCTCTTTGCCGGCGTCCGCGCCTTCGGCGAGCGCCTGCGGGGAGACGAAGTAGACGTGGCTGCCGTCGGCGGAGACGTTGACCACCGTCGATTCCCCGCCCGAGCCCACCGGGGCCGTGGTATCGGCTGCCGTGTCATAGCTGAAGACGTCGCCGCCTTTCAGGTAGGTGAGGCGGCTGCCGTTCGCCGAGAGCCCGGCGAAAGTGGTGGCGCCGGTGGCGGCCGCCACGGTCTCGGAGTTGTCGATCCGCAGGTAGAGCGTCGTGGCACCGCCTTCGGTAACCGTGAAGGCAACCGTCGCGCCGTCTGCCGAGACTCCCTTGTAGGTGACCGTGGCGCCCGGCGACGGCGTGGCGTCGCCGGGCAGCAGCGAAACCACGTGAAGGGTGCCGTCGGGCGTGCGGTCGTAGATTCTTTCGCTCGTCGTGCCCGACTGGGGTTCCTGCGCCCCTTCTTCTAGCCGTTTTGCCGAGGTGAAGACGACATGGCTGGCGCCGTAGCTGATCCAGCGCCCCTCGGGAGCCAGGTCGACGCCGAGGTTCCCCTGGCCGAGCAACTCGAAGCTGCCGTCGGGACGCCGCAGGTACGTCGTGCTCGGACCGAAGCTGCCTTCGTCGGCGATCGAGGAGCCTGTACGCCAGAACGCATAGCCGTGATCGGCCGAGACGCCACCCGAGTAGGGATGTTCGCTCTGGGCGCCGTTGGGGCTGCGCAGCTCGATGCGCCAGCCCTCCGCGTCCCTGCTCGCCTCGTAGCGGTCGATGAAGCCGTTGCCCTCGCTGCCCGGGACCGAGCCGTTTTCGATTTCGAAGAAGACTGCTTCCCCGTCGCCGCGAGACAGCTCGCTGGCAAAGCCGTTTCCGAAACCGAAGGAAGCAGCGCTCGGCATATTGCTGCCCGTGTCGAGGGGCGAGACCCGCTCGTAGGCGCGACAGTCGGGCAGGGCGGCCGAGGGACCGACCCGCAGCGCTTCGTTGGCGCAGGGACCGAGCTGCGCGGGGACCGGGTAGGTGGCGAAGGCGTGGGGTATTTCTTCGCCTTTGCCTTCTTCCTCGCGTTCGCCTTCTACCGCGCAGATCGCCGCTGGTTCTTTCGGGTCGCAGTGGCTGGCAGCGCGCAGCCGAAAGCGGTACTTCGTTTCGGCGCTCAACCCGCCGAGCGCCGCCGAGACCGTCACCGGGGAGCTGCCGGGGGGCAGTTCGGCTTCCGGTGTGCTCAGCGCCTCTGCGAAGCCACTGTCTTCGAAGGTCGCCTCCTCGACGTACTCGAAGTAGTAGCTGGTCTCGGCGCCGTTGGGGTTGAGCTCGGCCCTGAGGATCGCTTCGCTGTCGGTGACGTTCGAGAAGTTCGTGCCCGAGATGGCCGGTGGACTGACTTCCGACACCCGCGTGAAGGCGTAGAGATGGCCGACGGTCCCGGTCGAGGTGATGTAGACGTTTCGCGAGTTGGGCAGGCCGGGGTGGTTGACGACCGCGACCGCGCCCGGTTCGGATTCGGAGTAGGAGTGCGACTCCAGTTCGGGGTCGGCGGCGTATTCGTAGGAGCCTTCGCCGTCGGGGACGAAGCGATAGGCGAGTTTGCTGCCGAGCAGGTCGGTGACGAAGACTTCGCCGCTCGCCTCGTCGACGGCCACGCGGAGTTTTCCGGAGTCGGACCGGAAGCCCCCAGCAGGCGTGTCGGAGCCGTCGATCGTCGTCTTCAGTTTGCCGTCGGCGCCGAAGACGTAGACGCCGCTGACGAACGGTTCTTCGGGGGTCCCCCACTTTTCTTTGGCGTCAGGCCTGAGCGCGGCGACGAAGATGTCGCCGGTGGCCGCGTTGACCGCGACGTCCTTCGCTGCCTCGCCACCGGTGACGTTGATCGTGCCGCCGCCGATTTCGCGCAGCAGCGCGTTGCCTTCCGCGGCCGAGGAGTATTCCCTGACGGAACCATTGGCTGGCGTGTCTGGCGTCACCAGGAGGTGGTCGTTGGTGCGGTTGACGGCGATGCCTCCCGCCAGCTGTTTTTGACTCGGCTCGACGAGCGTCGGCCCGCTGTAGGTGGTTCCGGCCGTAGGCGGGTAGGCGCTGGGCGTGTAGCGGAGGACCCTGCCCCCCAAGAGGAAATCCTGCTGGGAGACATAGAGGACTCCCTGGCTGTCAACGGCGAGCGGGCCGGGCAACTTCGGATCTTCGATCTGGGTCAGGAATTTGCCCGTGGGGCTGAAGATCGAGATCAGCCCAACCAGCCCTTCGGGGCCCTGCGAGCCGCTGGCGACGTAGACGTTGCCATGCGAGTCGACCGTCGCGCCGATCGTGAAGCGGAAGATCAGGGACGGATGGTCGACGCCGGCGACGCCGGGGGGCATCGGGCAGAGGCCGGGGTCGGCCACGGGGTCGGCTTTGGTGGTGCCGCAGCCGCCGGTGAGCGAGAGGGTGGCGTCGAAGGCGTGGCTGGGGGCGGCGTGGGCACCCGACGCCGAGATGCCCTGCACGGCGCAGACAAGGGCGAGAGCGAGCACGGCCCGGGCGGTTCGGCCTGCGCCTCGCACACTGTCGCCGCCGGCGGCCCGAGCTGCCTTCGCGTTTGCCCCCATGTCCCGTTCCCCTCTCATTCAGTCGAATTTCGCCACCAGCGAGTGGCTCGAGCTCGTCGGCACCGTGCAGGTCAAGGCGTTGCCGGTGCAGGTCCCCGCGCCTACGACCCAGGTGACGGAGCTGGTGCCTTTGCCCAGCGTGACCGTTACTGTCGGGCTTTCGGAAGCGAAGAATTGGGCTTGCACGGAGGCGCAGGCCGGGCCGCAGTTGATGCCGGCCGGTTCGGTCTTGACGAAGCCCTGGCCACCACCGGTCTTGGCCAGAGACAGGGTGTTCTTGGCGTCTTCGGCGTAGACCGCTTTGATCGAGGAGTCGGAGGCGATCGCGATCGTGCAGGTTTCCGTCGTCACGCCGTTGCAGCCGCCCGCCGAGCCGGTGCCGCCGGTGAATTCGACGAAGTGGAAGTGCCTGGCCGGTTTGGCCTTGAGCGTCACCGACCCTTCCCTGTAGAGGGCGGTAGAGGAGCCGCAGGCGTAGCTGCAGCTGAGCCCGCCCGGGGAGGTGCTGAGGATCCCAAGTCCGCCGGCCTTGGAGCCTTCCAGGCTCCAAGCCCTGACGAACCTGACGCCCACCTGCTTGGCTTCGTCGAGGGCGATCGTGCACTGGCGGCCGTTGACGCCGCCGGCGTCGCAGTGCTTCCAGGACATGAGCAGGTAGCCGGGCGCCGGCGAGGCGGTCAGGGTGACGGTGCCTTCTTCGATCGCTTCGGTGCTGCAGGATTTCCCTTCGGACCCCGTGCATTCGATGCCGGCCGGGTTGGAGACCACCGTCCCGCTCCCTCCTTCGATGTCGACGGTCAGCGGCGGACCCCCTTCCGAGGGCCGCGTGAAGGCGTAGAGGTGGCCGATGTTCCCGGTCGAGGTGATGTAGACGTTGCGGGAGTTCGGCAGGCCGGGGTGGTTGACGACCGCGACCGCCCCCGGTTCGGATTCGGAGTAGGAGTGCGACTCCAGTTCTGGGTCGGCGACGTATTCGTAGGAGCCTTTGCCGTCGGGGACGAAGCGGTAGGCGCGTTTGCTGCCGAGCAGGTCGGTGACGAACACTTCGCCGCTTGCTTCGTCAATCGCGGAGCGGAGTTTTCCGGAGTTGGACCGGAAGCCCTCAGCCGGCGTGTCGGAGCCTTCGATCGTCGTCTTCAGTTTGCCGTCGGCGCCGAAGACGTAGACGCCGCTGACGAACGGTTCTTCGGGGGTCGTGAGATCTGTTTTGGCGCCGGGCCTGACCCCCGCGACGAAGATGTCGCCGGTGGCGGCGTTCACCGCGACGTCTTGTGCCGTGCCTCCGATGGGGTTGATCACACCGTTGCCGATTTCGCGCAGCAGCGTGTTGCCTTCCGCGGCCGAGGAGTATTCCTTGACGTAGCCATCGGAGGCGGCCCTTGCCGCCGCCAGGAGGTGGTCGTTGGCTCGGTTGACGGCGATGCCTCCCGCGTCCTGTGTCTGACCCGAATCGACGATCGTCGGCGATCCGTAGGTGGTGGCGGCCGTGGGCGGGTAGGCGCTGGGCGTGTAGCGGACCACCCTTCCCAGGGCCAGCCGTACCTGGGAGACGTAGAGGTTC
>DASUIY010000257.1:0-15445 GCA_036279555.1 Solirubrobacterales bacterium
ATCGCGGCCTTCTTCGGACAGAGGAATGGGTGCAAAGAGGCATCGAGCAACTGCGGCGCGGCGAGCTGGTCGAGCGCTAGCGCAGCCAAGAGCACGAAGATGCCAAAGATGAAAAGAAGGCCGTTCAGCGAGCTGAGCAAAGAGGTCAGAAAGCGCCCCGGCGCCGTCGCTGAGATCGACGCCCACAAGAACGCGATCGCCGCGGTTCGCCTCGCCTAGTTGCGAGCCGTCTGCGGGCGTGGCCCACTATTCGTCAGGGCATCGCCAGCTCAGGCTGCCACAACATCGACCGGCCAAGCGCCTGAGCGCACGCGCTCGTACAGCGTTCCGGCGCGAGGCCGGCACCTCCCGGCCAGGCGATGGTGCCGATCGACAGCACCGACGAAGACGCCGCCGCTCGGCCGAGCAGACGGGGGCAGCCGACGCCCTCCCCACCGGCCGCGAGCGCGTCGCCGCCGGCCTCGACTTCATCTGGTCCAACTACGCCAGCCCCCTCTACCAGGCCGCGCTCGACCTCTGGACCGACGCCCGCACGGACGAGGAGCTGCGCGCCGCCCTGGTCGGCGTCGAACGCGAGCTCGACCGTCAGACCCTGGAGCTGGCCCGCCGCCTCTTCCCCGACCAGGCAGGCCGCGCCGACTTCGAGCGCCTGGTCGAGATGGCCGCGGCAACCGCCCGCGGCCTCGCCCTCCTCGACACCCTCCACCCCGGTGACGACCGCAACAGCAAGCAGTGGGAGTTCTGCCGGGCGAGGCTGGTGCAGCTGTTCGAGCAGGGAACAAACGGTTAGCTAAGCGATCTAAGCAGCGGCTTCAGCCTGTCGGCTATTTCACGGGCGTAACCCGCGCCAATGTCCTGGTCAAATTCTCTTCGAAATACCTCTCGGACAACGCCTGCGATATGCACGGGCTCGGTGGACTGACCATTCTTCACGCCCACGCGCACCCGGCGAACAATCTCTGCCGCCTCCCCGGCGTACTCTCCCACTGGATCGGGATTTCCAACCGTAATGTTCATTACGTCCTCACTGGCGAGAACTTCAGCGATCTGCCGACACAGTTTGTCATGCAAAATGATGTCTTCGTTGACCTCGATGTCTGGGTAATCGATAGACCAGATCGATACGAAGATATGCAGGCTTCTGCCATCCTCAATGACTGCCCACTCTTCGAGGTCAAAGTCACTACCCGATTCCCCTTGAATCCTGCGCGGAGGAACCAGGCGCTTCGCTCGGACCTTAGGCGTGCGGCGAAACCAACTGTCGTGTTCCTCGGTGAAGCGGCTCCAGAGATCGTCAAAATCGTTTAGTTCTAGCGAACGTACATGTGCTGCGAGCAGCGAGGAGATCTCTGACCGAATTGATGATGGGATAGCAGACATCTTAGGATTTGCCGGAAGGACGATATTGACTGTGAGCGCGCTGTGTACCAGCTTTTAGCTCCCACATGGCATCATGCGAATCGATGACCGACTTCCTCCTCAAGCGCGACGACCTTCGCGAGAGCCGCGTCGCCGAGTCCGGGGCTCCCGAGATCGGGCCGGGGCAGGCGCTGCTGCGAGTCGACACCTTTGGGCTGACCGCCAACAACGTCACCTACGCGGTGATGGGCGAGGCGATGTCCTATTGGGACTTCTTCCCGGCCGAGGAGGGCTGGGGCCGGGTGCCGATGTGGGGGTTTGCCGAGGTCGAGCGCAGCGAGGCCGAGGGGGTCGAGGCCGGGACGCGCCTCTACGGGTACCTGCCCCCCTCCTCCCACCTCGTGGTCACGCCGGTGGCCGTCGGCGCGACGGGGTTCGTCGACGGGTCGCCGCACCGGGCGGCGCTGCCATCGGCCTACCACCGCTACCTGGCGAGCGACGCCGACCCCTTCTACCGCGCCGACACCGAGGCGATGCAGATGCTGCTGCGGCCGCTCTTCTTCACCTCGTTCCTGATCGACGACGAGCTCGACGACGAGGGGCTGACAGGGCCGGGGCCGATCCTGATCTCCAGCGCCTCGAGCAAGACCGCGATCGGCGTCGCCTACCTGCTGGCCCAGCGCGAGGGCGTCGAGACGGTCGGGCTCACCTCGGACCGGAGCACCGAGTTCGTCGAGGGGCTGGGCATCTACGGGCGCACCGTCTCCTACGAGGAGATCGGCTCGCTTGACAGGGGCCCGGCCACCTACGTCGACGTCGCCGGCGACGGCAACGTGCGCGCGGCGGTCCACAACCATTTCGGCGACGACCTGATCCGCAGCATGGCAGTGGGAGTCACCCACTGGGAGGACTTCGGCTCGGGCGGCGGCGAGCTGCCGGGCCCGGCCCCCACCCTCTTCTTCGCCCCCGACCGGGTCGTCAAGCGCGGCGGGGACTGGGGGCGCGCCGGCCTCGAGCAGCGCGGCGCAGAGGCCTGGCACCCCTTCTGCGAGTGGATCGGCGGCTGGCTCGGGACGATCCCCGGGCAGGGCTTCGAGGGACTCCAGAGCGCCTGGGCCGAGGTGATCGAGGGCCGCATCGACCCGAAGGCCGCCCACGTAGTCTCGCTCGGCGGCTGAGGTCGAGTCGAGCCCCGCAGACGCTAGGGTGCGAAGGATCACTCGATCGATCAGCATTCGCCCGGGCGTTCGGAGCTTCGTCGCCCTCGCCTTCGCCTCCCTGGCGCTCGCCCTGGCCGCACCGGCCCAGGGCCACGCCCAGCCGTCCTCGAGCGACAGCCGCGCCGATGCCGGAGGCGGCGCGAGAGCGTCGATCGTCGGGGGCAGCAGCACCTCGATCGAGTCCTACCCATGGCTTGCCTACGTCCAGCACCAAGGCCCCGTCGAGACGTTCAGCTGCACGGGAACGGTCGTCGCCCCTCGCCTGATCCTGACCGCGGCGCACTGCGTGCTGACCGGCACCGGCAGGGTCGCGGTGGCGTCGAACTTCACCGTGCTGACCGGCGTGGCAGACCTCAGGGAAGCCACCGAGGAACACGCCACGGGCGTGTCGCAGGTCCTCGTCTTCCCCGGCTATCAGCCCTCGCGACTTCTGAACGACGCCGGGCTCCTCGTCCTCGCCGAGCCCGTCTCGGCACCGGCGTTGCCGCTGGCGACCGCGGCCGACGCGGGCCTGCTCTCGGCGGGGGTGCCGGTGGCGGTCGCCGGCTGGGGCCTGACCGACGTCGACCCCCCGCGGGCGCCGGCCGTCCTTCGCGAAGCCCAGTCGGTCGTTCGCAGCCCCAGCTACTGCCAGCGCAGGTTCCGGCGGGTCATCTCCTACTCGACCGCCAGCCAGCTCTGCATACAGTCCCGGGTCGACTCGGCGGCCAGCGTCTGCAACGGGGACAGCGGCGGCCCCGGCATCGCGCGGCGGGCCGACGGGGCCCCTGTCCTGATCGGCGTCATAAGCCTCAAGGGCTCACTCGACTGCGACCCGCTGAGCCCGCAGGTCCTCACGCGGGCCGACGTCGTCTCCCCCTGGGTCGATGCCTGGATCGCCGCGATCGAACAAGGGGGGCCCGCTCCGGAAATGGTGGTCCCGAAGGTCGTGCTCCCGCGGGTGACGCGACGCGACGCCGAATTCGTCGCCTGGCTCGGCCTGGAAGCCGACTTCGGCAACCGGTTCGCGCGGGGCCGGCTGCACAGAATCGGCTGCAGGTCGATCGACCGCGAGAAGGTCAAATGCGCGGTGCTCTGGCTGCGGGGCGCCGACCTCTACCGCGGGGCGATCACGATCTACACGGCGCTCCCCCGCGAAGGCTTCGTCTACAACTACCGCTACACGATCCGCCGCTTCAACGTCAACTGCTGGCTCAGGTACCGCCACCCGATCCAAGCCTGCAACCCCAAGCTCTTCAAGCGGTGACGGCCGCCTCGGAGCCGGCCCGGGTGAAGCGGTAGTCGTCGAGGTCGAAGCGGGCGCTTCGCCAGGCCACCTCGAGCGTCGGCGAGGCGCGGAACGGGGCGTCGCCGTGGTCGTCGAAGTAGTAGCTGTTCGCGGTCGCGCAGGTGCCTGAGAAGAACACCTGGCGGTCGCGGCGGCCGAGCATCTTCTCGAAGTAGCGGCGGTTGGCCTCGGGGCGAACCTCGACCGCGGTGGAGCCGCTGCTGCGGGCGCGGCGAAGGCAGCGGACGATGTGGCGCGCCTGGTTCTCGATCAGGGTGAAGTAGCTGGCGCCGTTGAAGCCGTAGGGGCCGAGGATCATGAACATGTTCGGGAAGCCGGGGACGCTGACGCCCTCGTAGGCCTGGAAGCGGTTCTCGTCCCACCACGCCGCCAAGTCGACGCCGTCGTTGCCGCGCACCGGGTAGGGCGGCATGTTGCCCTTGTCGAAGACCTGGAACCCGGTCGCCAGGATCAGCACGTCGGCCTCGTGCTCCGCGGCCGCCGTGCGCACGCCGGTTGCCGTGATCGCCTCGATCGGGCTCGTCTCGAGCCGGACGTTGGGGCGGTTGAAGGCCGGCAGGTACTCGTTGGAGAAGCTGGGGCGCTTGCAGCCGAGCCCGTAGCGGGGCGTCAGCTTGTCCCGCACCTCCGGGTCGCGCACCGCCCGCAGGTGCCGCAGCCCGGCGCGTTCCCCCGCCTTGGCGACCGGCAGCACGCCGTGGAAGTGGGCCGGCAGCGGGAAGTTGAGCTCGACGTAGAGCTGGCTCAGGGCGCGCGCCGCGGCCTGAGCCCCGGGGACCCGGCCGAGCAGCCGGCGCAGGCCGGGGCCGATCCGCGCGTCGGGCTTGGGCAGGCACCAGATCGGGGTGCGCTGCAGCACGGTCAGCCGCTCGACTTCGGGCGCGATCGAGGGGATGACCTGGACGGCGGAGGCGCCGGTGCCGACGATCGCCACCCGGCGGCCGCGCAGATCCTTTTCGTGGTCCCAGCGGGCCGTGTGCATGACGGTGCCGGCGAAGGAGTCGAGGCCCGGGATGTCGGGCGGCTTGGGCTGGGTGAAGACGCCGGTCGCGCCGACCATGAACCGCGCGGTGACGGTCTTCCCGCCGCCCGTCGGAAGGCGCCAGAAGTGGTTCTCCTCGTCGAACTCCGCCCCGGTGACCTTCGTGTTCAGCCGGATCCGCGAGCGCAGCCCGTAGGCGTCGACGCAGTGCTCGGCGTAGGCCTTCAGCTCCTGGCCCGGCGCGTACACGCGCGACCAGTCCGAGCGCTGCTCGAAGGAGAACTGATAGCTGAACGAGGGGATGTCGACGCCGATGCCGGGGTAGGTGTTCCAGTGCCAGGCGCCGCCGACGCCGTCCCCCTCCTCGAGCATCACCCAGTCCCGGATCCCCGCCTCGTCGAGCTTGATCGCCGTGCCGATGCCGGAGAACCCGGCGCCTATGACTGCCACCTCGTGGTCGGGCTGCATGCCGGTCAGGATAGGCCCAAAGTCATTTTCCGTTCCTGCCCTGGGCTAGTCTCGGCTCCGCCCGTCCCTCCCGACCAGATCGAAGGCCTCGCATGGAAAAGCACCTCAGCCCCGAGCAGGAGGCGATGCTCTACGGCAACCGCTTCCTCACCGAAGACGCGCCCGACGGCCCCTTCCCGGAGGGCGGCATGTCGGCGCTCGACGCGATGCGCCTCCTCGACGAGGAACTGGCGCTCGAGGGCGACCCGCAGCGCAACCTGGCGACCTTCGTCACGACCTGGATGGAGCCGGAGGCCAGGCGGGTCATCGACGACAACCTCTACCGCAACTTCATCGACCACGCCGAGTACCCGATCTCGGCGGAGATCGAGCAGCGCTGCATCCGCATGCTCGCCGACCTCTACCACGCGCCCGGCGAGACGACCGGCGCCCGCACCCAGGGCTCCTCGGAGGCGATCATGCTCGGCGCCCTCTCGCTGAAGTGGAAGTGGAAGGAGCGCCGCGAAGCGGAGTCGAAGCCGGTGGACAGGCCGAACCTGATCTTCGGCGGCGACGTGCACGTGGTCTGGGAGAAGTTCTGCCGCTACTTCGACGTCGAGCCGCGGATCGTGCCGCTGCAGGAGGGCAAGTACACGATCGGCCCCGAGGACGTCGAGCCTCACGTCGACGAGAACACGATCGGGGTCGCCGCCGTGCTCGGCACGACCTTCACCGGCCACATGGACGACATCGCCGGGATCAACGAGCTGCTGGCCGGCCTCAAGGGCGAGAAGGGGCTCGACGTGCCGCTCCACGTCGACGCCGCCAGCGGCGGCTTCACCTGGCCCTTCCTGTACCCGGGCTCCGAGTGGGACTTCCGGCTCGAGCAGGTGCGCTCGATCAACGTCTCGGGGCACAAGTTCGGGCTCGTCTACCCCGGCATCGGCTGGCTCGTCTTCCGCGAGCGCAGCGACCTGGCGGAGGACCTCGTCTTCTACGAGAACTACCTGGGGAAGACGGATGCGACCTTCACCCTCAACTTCTCCACCGGCGCCTCGATGGTGCTCGCCCAGTACTACAACTTCGTCCGCTACGGGCGCGGTGGCTACACGTACATCATGAAGGCGATGCAGGAGAACGCCCGCGCCCTCGCCGCCAAGCTGAAGGCGGAGGGCGACTTCGAACTGATCGGCGAGGGCGAGGAGCAGCTGCCCCTGGTCGCCTTCCGGCTGGCCGAAGAGAAGGGCTATGACGAGTTCGACATCGCCTGGCAGCTCTCCGCCGAGCGCGGCTGGATGGTCCCCGCCTACACCCTGCCGCCCAACGCCGAAAACGTGAAGGTCCTGCGGGCCCTGGTCAAGCAGACGCTGAGCCGCGAGCAGGTCGACCGCCTCGCCGAGGACATCGCCACGGCCTGCGCGACGCTGGAGAAGAAGGGCGGCGCCCACCCCGCCGAGCGCAAGCAGGTGAAGACGGGGACCGGGTACTGAGCCTCGGGGCTCGGATTAGGCGAGCCGCTCGGCGACGAGGCGCTCGGCGACGGCGTCGCGGCGGTAGTCGAAGATCCGCTCGAGGTCGCGGCGGACGAAGAGTCGGTGCGCAAGCGTGCCGAGCGGTCCCAGCGGGATCGCGTAGCGGATGCGGTCGCGAATCACGGTCGCCCCTGTGCCGTCGGGCTCGAAGAGATGGGTGTGCTCCCAGAGCGAGTAGGGGCCCCTGAGCTGGGTGTCGACGAAGCGGGTCGGCGGTTCCCAGGTCTCGATCCGGGTCCGCCAGCGCACCGGCACCCCGTGCAGCCTCAGCCTGTAGTCGAGCAGCGTGCCGGGCTGGAACGCCAGCTCCCCCGGCGTCGTCACCTCGAAGTGGAGCCAGGGCGGGGTCAGCGGCTCCAGGTTGAGCGCGTCGCCGTAGAAGGCGAACGCCTGCTCGACCGGGACCTCGACCCGCTGGCTGCGCTCGAGCAGGTGGATACGCACGGGGCTCAGTTTGGCACCGGGCCGCTCGGGCTACCTTTAGAAGATCGAGGCAAGCATCCTCATCGCCGGAGCGACCGGATTCGTGGGCGGCAGGCTGGCCAGGTCACTCGGGGACTCGGGGGCACCGGTCCGCTGCCTGGTGCGTGACCGCGCGAAGGCCGGCGGGCTGGAGGCCGCGGGGCTGCAGCTCCGCCTCGGCGACGTCACCGACGCCGAGAGCCTGGCCGGAGCCGGGAGGGGCGTCGAGATCGCCTATTACCTCGTCCACGCGATGGCCGGCGGCGGCGAGTTCGCCGAGCGCGAGCGGACCGGGGCGCTCAACTTCGCCCGGATGGCGAAGCGCGAGGGCGTCGAGCGGGTCGTCTACCTCGGTGGGCTCGGCGACGAGAGCACCTCGGAGCACCTGGCCAGCCGCCACCAGACCGCGCGCATCCTCGCCGCCGAGGGCCCGCCGCTGACCTACTTCCGCGCGGCGATGGTCGTCGGCGCGGGCAGCGAGTCCTACCGGACCCTGCGCTACCTGGTGAGCCGCCTGCCGGTGATGATCGCGCCGTCCTGGCTGCGGACGGTGACCCAGCCGATCGGCATCGACGCTGTCGTCGAGTACCTGCGACTGGCTCCCGAGGTGCCGGAGTCCGCCGGGCGCGAGGTCCAGATCGGCGGCCCCGACGTGATCTCCTACGAGGAGATGCTGGACCGGATGGCGGTCGCCCTCGGCAAGCAGCCGCGGCCGAAGCTCCCGGTCCCCTTCATCACCCCCTGGCTCTCGGCGCTCTGGCTCGGCCTGGTGACACCGGTCGACGTGAACGTGGCCCGCCCGCTGGTCGAGGGCCTGACCACGGCCACGGTCGTCACCGACCCTTCGGGGGCGGAGCCGTTCGGCGTTGAAGCAGAGTCGTTCGACGAGGCGCTGCGGCGAGCGCTGGCGGAGGAGGACTCGTTTCGCACACCGCCCTCCGGGTAGCACCAGACAGCGGCTGCCGGCCCGAATCTCGGCGGCTTTCACCGGTGCAAGCCGGTTCCCGCTTTGAGTGAGAAGACCAACCGCCGCAGCCGGCGGAGAGGCGTTCGGGCCGCAGCCGTCGACAAGGGAACCTTCCCCGAGAGGAGGAGCGATGCCACCGCGCGGAGTCAAGAAAGGCAGCAAACGGGAGCGTCAGTACAAGCACATCAAGCAAAGCGAGAAGGAAGCCGGGCGCTCGAGCAAACGCGCCGAGGAGATCGCGGCACGGGCAGTCAACAAGGAAAGGGCGCGCTCGGGGGAGTCGAGATCGGCCTCGCGCAGCTCGACCCGTGGCGCTTCGGCCAGCAGCCGCGGCGGCAAGCAGTCGGGGAAAGGCCCGGGAGGACGGACTCGGGAGCAGCTCTACGACGACGCGAAGAAGCTGGGAATCGAGGGTCGCTCGAAGATGAGCAAGAAGGAGCTGCAGCACGCCGTCGCCGGCGCCAGCTGAGCACTCACCTCATCCGGGCGTCATCAGCGCGACCGGGACCGAGAGGCCGGCGGAGCGACGGAGCGTGGCGATGCGACGGCCGGGCTGGACCGCCGGGCGGACCTCGCCGACGCGATTACCGAGCCCGGCGACGGTTGCGTCGAGATCCGGGGTGACGAAGGCGAGTCCCCAGAAGAAGGCGGGCCGGTCTCCCCCGGTCCGCTCGATCGCCCCCTCCGGCGCCTGCACGACCTCGAGGATGACCGCGCCGAGGCGGAAGAAGGCCTGCCGGGGTGCCCCCGCGGGCGTCGGCTCCTCGCGGATGCGGCGCAGGTCGAGGCCGGCGGCCCGGAGCGCGGCGACGGTGCGGTCGAGGTCCGAGCTGATCGCGACGACGTGGTCGATCGCGGTAATCCCGTTGGGGTGCGCCGGCTGCCCGGCGGGAGGCGGCCGGTCCGACCGTGCGGTCGGCCGGCCGTCGAGCTCACCGCCCTCGAAGCCGCGCAGCGACCAGCCCGTCAGGCCCTTGCCCGCTTCGGCCCCCGCCAGCCGGATCCGCACGTCGCCGAGGACACAGATATCGCCCTCGAGTGCGAACCCGAGCGCCTCCCAGGCCGCGGCCTCATCCGCAACCGTCAGCTCGTCGATCGACACCCCCATGCTTCCCAACCTACTTCCGGTGCGCCTTATGGACCCCACAGGTCCATAAGGCGCACCGGAACGCTTGCGGCCGCGCTCGTTGCGCTCAGCCCTTCGGCTGGGGCACGATCCGGATGTAGGGGCGCGGGGACTCCCAGCCGTCGGGGTAGGTCTCCTTGGCTTCGTCGTCGGAGACCGAGCCGGCGATGATCACGTCGCCGCCCTGCTCCCACTGCGCCGGCGTCGCGACTTTGTGCTTCGCGGTCAGCTGCAGCGAGTCGACCACGCGCAGGACCTCGTCGAAGTTGCGCCCCGTCGTCATCGGGTAGACGAGGATCAGCTTGATTTTCTTGTCGGGGCCGATGACGAAGACGTTGCGCACCGTCTGGTTGTCGGCCGGCGTGCGGTCCGCCGGGTCGCCGGACACCTCCGCGGGCAGCATCCCGTAGAGCTTCGAGACGGCGAAGTCGGAGTCGGCGATGATCGGGTAGTTGGGCGCGGTGCCCTGCGTCTCCTCGATGTCGGCGGCCCAAGCCTCGTGCTTGTCGGACGGGTCGACCGAGAGGCCGATGATCTTCACGCCCCGCTTGTCGAACTCGGGTTTGATCGAGGCCATGTAGCCGAGCTCGGTCGTGCACACGGGCGTGAAGTCCTTCGGGTGCGAGAACAGCACCGCCCACGAGTCGCCGATCCAGTCGTGGAAGCTGATCCGGCCCTCCGTCGTGTCGGCCTCGAAGTCGGGGGCGACGTCGCCTAGCTTGAGCATCCTGATCCCTCCATTGCGTGGGTGGCGGTGAACATCCTTGATAAGTGATTGAACATCATCGGATCAGCGGGCGACGCGCTCGACGACCGCCTCTCCCCCGCGGCCCGGCAGCACCGTGATGCCGCGGAAGCTCACCTTCTCGTCCTTGGGCCGGCCGGCGCGGAGCTGGGCGCGGGAGAGGATCCGCTCGATCACGATCTTCATCTCGAGCAGGGCGAAGGACGCGCCGATGCAGCGGCGCACGCCACCGCCGAAGGGGATCCAGGCGTAGGGCTCCGGCGCCCCTTCCAGGAAGCGCTCGGGGCGGAAGGCAAGGGGGTCGGGCGCGTAGAGGTCGGGGTCGTTCTGCAGGAGCGAGATCGAGGCCGCCAGCTGCGTCCCCGGTTCGAACAGGTAGCCGCCCAGCTCCCTCGGCTCGGCCGGCGAGCGGAACACCTCGGTGATCACCGGCCGCACGCGGAGGGTCTCCTTGATCGTCGCGTCCATGTACTCGCCGGACTCGCCCGCCTTCACCTCGGCGGTGAGGCGCTCCAGCGCGGCCGGGGTGCGCAGCAGCCGCTCGAACGCCCACCCGATCGAGGTCGCGGTCGTCTCGTGGCCGGCGAGCAGGATCGTGATCAGCTCGTCGCGCAGCTCCTCGTCGGTCAGCGGGTCGCCCGCCTCGTCGCGGGCGGCGAGCAGCAGGCTGAGGATGTCGTCGCGCTTCTCGCGACCGGGGGCGGCGCGGCGCTGGGCGATCTCCTCGTAGAGCATCTCGTCGACGCGGTCGCGATTGCGGAGGAAGCGGCCCCAGGGGCTGAGCGGGCCGAGGTCCCTCTGCATCACGAGCAGCACCGGGCTGATCGAGGAGAGGCGCGGCAGCCGCCGCTTGAGCTCGGCGACGCGGCCGGGCTCCGAGACGCCGAAGACCGCCCGGATCATCACCTCGAGCGTGATCTCCTGGCCGACCGCGCGCGTGCGGATCGTCTCCCCCGGCCTCCAGCCGTCGATCTCGCGATCGGCGATCAGGGCGATCAGCTCGGCGTAGTGGGCGATCGCCTGGCCGTGGAACGCCGGCAGCATCAGCTTCCGCATCCGCATGTGACGGTCGCCGTCGAGCAGCAGCAGCGAGGCCCGGCCGACGACCGGCTCCATGATCTGCCGCGGCTCGGCGACGTCGTAGTCGGCCGGCTTCCACTTGAACATCTGTTCGACCAGCCCGCGGTCGGCGACGTGGAAGACGTCGCCGGCGATCGAGTCGCTGGTGCGGAAGATGCGGCCGTAGCGCCGGCGCATGGCCGATCGCGCCGCGAGCGGGCGGGCGACGCCGAGCCAGGACTGCAACGGGCCGGGAAGCGGAGGGCCCGGGATGTCGGAGGCCGGGCGGGCGGGCGGAGCCGGCGGCGAAGAGGGTTCGGTCTCGGTGGCGATCGGCGCCGGCATCGTCCCCCGGGACAGTAGCCGTCAGCCCCCGGCGAGGAGCTCGTCGAGCGTGGTGCCGCTGATCGCGGACTCCGGCCGTTCGGCGACCACGTCCGAGCCCGGACGCGCCTGCTCGTCGCGCCGCTTGATCAGAAGCCACTGCGGCTTCTCGCCCGGCCGGGTGCGCTGCAGGGCGAAACCCCCGCTCAGCTTCTCCCCGTGGAGGACGAAGACGGCATGACCCCGGTCGAGTGCCTCGGGCCAGGCAACCCGGCCGCCCTGCTCGTAGTGTCCGCGGTCCCAGACGATCACCCCGCCTCCGCCGGCCGGGCCCTCGAAGGAGTTGTGGGAGAGGTCGTGGTCCTCGACCTGCACCGCGAGCCGTTTCACCGCCGGGTCCATCGAAGGCCCCTTGGGGACCGCCCACGAGCGCATCGTCCCGCCCACCTCCAGCCGCAGGTCGAAGTGGCGAGCCGTGGCGGCGTGCTCCTGGACGACGAAGACGCCGGCGCTGACCCCACGGACCGCGAACTGCTCGTGGCCCTCGGCCTTCAGCCGCTCGACGGCCACCTCGTCGACCCGGGCGCCGCGCGGCCCCTCGCGCAGGAACGCGAGCAGGCCCTCGATCGCCTCCTCCAGGCCCTCGGCGTGGACGAGGACGCTACCGTCGTCTTCGTTGCGGACCCAGCCCATCGCCCCGAGCCGCCGCGCCAGCCTCACGGTGGCGTCCCGAAAGCCCACGCCCTGCACCCGGCCGCGGACGACCGCCCGCACCGCTGTCGTAGGGGCGTCGGCTGGTTCGCTCACGCCCCCACTATCTCCAATCGGCGCGCAACACTCGGCTCGCCGAGCCCGCCCTAATCGAGTTCGACGACGCCGAAGACGATCAAGAGGATCAGCGTCACGACCGCCGAGACGAACAGCGAACCGCCGCAGCCGAGCCTGTTCGAGAAGAAAAGGAACACGAGCTACCTCGCTAGCGCCCGCAGCGCGCGGTGGTCGTCGCGCAGCTCGGCGATCGACCTGACCACCTCGGCAGCGCCGGCCTCGAGGAGCTCATCTTCGGAAAAGCCGCCGGTGAGGACCGCGAGCGTCTGGACGCCGGCCGCCTCCGCCGCCTTGACGTCCCAGGTCGAGTCGCCGACCATCACCGCGGGCTCATCCCCTGCCTTCTCCAGGGCGGCGTGGACGAGGTCGGGGTGGGGCTTGGTGCGCTCGACGTCAGCCGCCGTGGTCCAGCCGTCGACCAGGCCGCGGGCGTCGAGCAGGTCGAGGTAGTGATCCACCTCCTCCCGCTTGGCCGAGCTGGCGAGGATCGTGCACGAGCCGTTTTCGCGCAGGTCCCCGATCAGCTCCCGGGCACCGTCCATGGGCTCGACTTCGCCGATCAGCTCGCCGTAGGCACCAGCCTCCGCGGCGCGGATCTCCTCTCCCTCCTTCTTCTCGACCTCGTCGCCGACCAGGGCCGCGACTATCTGGTCGCCGCCCATGCCGATGTGGCGGTGGATCTCCCAGATCTGCACGACGTGGCCGTGAGCCCGCAAGGCTCGGTGCCAGGCCAGCGCATGCTGGTAGTTGGTGTCGACCAGGGTTCCGTCGACGTCGAGGATCACGGTGAGTGAGTCTGTGCCGGCGCTCATGGCCTGGAGCGGTTCTACCCACGATTCCGGGGCGCCCAAACGGGTAGCCGGTCCCGGTGAGCAACTCCGGCGTCAGGCCGTGGCGCACCGGGTAGCGCCATGCACCAGGTCAGGATCGGCTGCTCGGGCTGGGGCTATGAGGACTGGCGCGGCGGGCTCTACCCGGACGGGCTGCCGGCGCGGCGCTGGCTCGAGCGCTACGCCGAGGTCTTCGACACGGTCGAGGTCAACGCGACCTTCTACCGCCTGCCGAAGCGCGAGACGGTCGAGGGCTGGGCCGAACAGGTTCCCGGCAACTTCCTCTTCGCCGTCAAGTCGAGCCGCTACCTGACCCACATGAAGCGGCTGCGTGAGATCGCCGATGCCGTAGCGCGGTTCTGGGAGCCGCTGGAGCCGCTTCGCCTCTCCCACCGGCTGGGGCCGGTCCTATGGCAGCTGCCGGAGAGCTTCCGGCGTGACGACGACCTGCTCGGCTCCGCGCTGGAAATCCTCCCCCCGGCCCGCCATTGCTTCGAGTTCCGCCACCCGAGCTGGTTCGCCGCCGGGGTCTGGGAACTGCTGGAAGAGCATGGCGCCTCCCTGGCGATCGGCGACGACAAGCGGCGCGAGCTGCCGGAGGTACGTCCGGCAGGCGAGCTCGCCTACCTGCGCCTGCACTACGGCAGCCGCGGCCGTGACGGCAATTACTCCTCCACGGAGCTCGATCGCTGGCGCCGCCGGATAGCCGCCTGGCGCTCTCGCCGAGAGGTGTTCGTCTATCTCAACAACGATTGGCGCGGCTTCGCGCCGGCCAATGCTCGCGAGTTGCGCAGGGGTCTCTCGGAGGTCTCGAGGTAGGCGCGTATGCCGTTTGCTTTCCCGCCCACCGGGAAGAGAGAGCTGGACAGAAGATGAAAGCCCTCACCTTCCACGGCAAGCGCGACGTTCGCGTCGACGAGGTGCCCGACCCCAAGATCGAGCAGCCGACCGACGCTGTCGTGCGCATCACCTCGACCGCGATCTGCGGCTCGGACCTGCACCTCTACGAGGTGCTGGGGATGTTCATCGACGAGGGCGACGTCCTCGGCCACGAGCCGATGGGGGTCGTCGAGGAGGTTGGCGGCGAGGTCGAGCACGTCGAGCCCGGCGACCGGGTCGTGATCCCCTTCAACATCTCCTGCGGGCACTGCTGGATGTGCGACCAGGGGCTCTTCGCGCAGTGCGAGACGACCCAGGTGCGCGAGCAGGACAAGGGTGCGTCGCTCTTCGGCTACACCAAGCTCTACGGCCAGGTCCCCGGCGGCCAGGCGGAGTACCTGCGCGTGCCGCAGGCCCACTTCGGCCCGGTCAAGGTGCCCGAGGGCCCGCCCGACGAGCGCTTCCTCTTCCTCTCCGACGTGCTGCCGACCGCCTGGCAGGCGGTCGAGTACGCGGCGATCCCGAAAGGCGGCAGCGTCGCGATCTACGGGCTGGGGCCGATCGGGCAGATGTGCGCGCGGATCGCCCGCCACAAGGGCGCCGAGACCGTGGTCGGCATCGACAACGTGCCCGAGCGCCTCGAGATGGCGCGCCGCCACGGGATCGAGACGATCGACTCCGACGCGGAGGACGACGTCCCCGGCGCGATCCGCGAGATGACCGAGGGGCGAGGCCCCGACGGCGTGATCGACGCGGTCGGGATGGAGGCCCACGGCGCCCCCGGAGCCGAGCTGGCCCAGAAGGCCACCGGGTTGCTGCCGGACCCGATCGCGGCGAAGGCCACCGAACGCTTCGCCGTCGACCGCATGTCAGCCCTGCTCGCCGCAATCGACACGGTCCGCCGTGGCGGCACGATCTCGATCTCGGGCGTCTACGGCGGTCAGCTCGACCCGCTGCCGATGATGCAGCTCTTCGACAAGGGCGTGCAGATTCGCATGGGCCAGGCCCACGTGAGGCGCTGGACCGGCGAGATCCTGCCGCTGCTCGAAGGCGACGAGGACCCGCTGGGAGTCGACGACCTGACGACTCACCAGCTTCCGCTGAGCGAGGCGCCGAGCGCTTACGAGATGTTCCAGAAGAAGGAAGACGGGGCGATCAAGGTCGTCCTCAAGCCGTAGCGATGGCGGGCTCCCCGACGAAGATCACTCCCTACCGCAACGGGCCGTATCTCATACGCGGCCCCTTCGTGATGGTCGACCAGAGCGGGAACGAGATCGAGATCAAGCGACGCGTGGTGGCCCTGTGCCGCTGCGGGCGCTCACAGATCCGCCCGTTTTGCGACGGCACCCACAAGTCGACCGGGTTCCGCGCGGACAGCGGGCTCGCGATGCCCCCCG
>DASUIY010000258.1:0-10158 GCA_036279555.1 Solirubrobacterales bacterium
TGGAGGCGACCTGCTCGACGCCGATCGGCGTTCGCGCGACCGTCGTTTCCGAGGCGATGGGCGTCGACGCCTTCGTCGGCCTGCCCGACGGCGGCGAGTGGATCCGCGACCGGGTCGAGGGCGACGCGTCCGAGCCCGCCGCCCTCGGCGCCGACCTCGCCCAGCGCCTGCTTGCCACCGGCGCCCGCGAGATCCTCGACCGCGCGGAGAAGTGGAGCCCCGGACGTGTCTGAGTTTTCCCGCCACATATGGCGGCCTAGATCAGACACCCCCCTGGAGGGGGACGCATGAGCGCGCGGAGTGGAGTCGTTTACCTCGTCGGCGCGGGCCCGGGAGACCCGGGGTTGATGACGGCGCGGGCGCTGGAGCTGATCGGCTCGGCCGGCGCGATCTACTACGACCGGCTGATCCCGCCGGGGGCGCTCGACGGGGCGCGCGAGGACGCCGAGCTGGTCTACGTCGGCAAGGCGCCGGGCCGTTCCTCGATGTCGCAGGAGGAGATCGGCGAGCGGCTGATCGAGGCGGCGCGGTCCGGCAAGAGCGTCGTGCGGCTGAAGGGCGGCGACCCGTTCGTCTTCGGCCGCGGCGGCGAGGAGGGGGAAGCGCTGCGCGAGGCCGGGATCGAGTTCGAGGTGGTCCCGGGAGTCACGGCCGGAGTGGCCGCGACCGCCTACGCCGGAATCCCCGTCACCCATCGCGACGACGCCTCCGCGGTCGCCTTCGTCACCGGTCACGAGGACCCCGGCAAGGACGAGAGCGCGATCGACTGGGAGGCGCTCGCCCGCTTCCCCGGCACCCTCGTCTTCTACATGGGCGTCAGGCGCCTCGCCGCCAACGCGGCCGCGCTGATCGCGGCGGGACGCGATCCCGCGGAGCCCGCAGCCGCGGTGCAGCGCGGCACGATGGCGGGACAGCGCACCGTCGTCGCTACGCTCGGCACCCTGGCGGAGGCGGTCGAGCGCGAGCAGGTCCGCGCACCGGCGCTGATCGTCGTCGGGCCGGTGGTGCAGCGACGGGGATCGCTTTCCTGGCTCGAGCGGAGGCCGCTGCACGGCCGCCGAGTCGTCGTCACCCGGGCCCGCGCCCAGGCAAGCGGGCTGGCGGCGGCGCTGCGCGGGCTCGGCGCCGAGGTCGTCGAGCTGCCGGCGATCCGGATCGAGCCGCGAGTCGAGAGCGAGGAGGTGCGCCACGCCGTCGACTCGATCCGCGCCTACGCCCTCGTCTGCCTGACCAGCCCCAATGGGGTGCGGCTGCTGTTCGAGGCGATGCGCGAAGTGGGCCTCGACGCCCGCGCGCTCGCCGGCGCAACCGTTGCGGCGATCGGCCCCGGCACGGCGCGCTCGCTCGCGGCACACGGCATCGTCGCGGACGTCGTTCCCGAGAAGTTCGTCGCCGAGGCGCTGGTGGAAGCGCTTGCCGAGGTCGACGTCACCGGGCGCAAGGCCCTGGTCGCCCGCGCCGCCGAGGCCCGCGACGTTCTCCCCGACGCCCTGCGCGAGCGTGGCGCCGAGGTCGACGTCGTCGCCCTCTACGAGACGGTTCGAGAACAACCAGCCGAGGAGGCAATCGAAGCCGCCCAGAATGCCGACTACGTCACCTTCACCTCCTCCTCGACCGTGCGCAACCTGACCGAGGCGCTCGGCGACCGCTTCCCCGGCGGCGCCCGGGTCGTCTCGATCGGCCCGGTCACCAGCGAAGCCGCCCGCGCAGCAGACCTCGAGGTCCACGCCGAAGCCGACCCCCACGACGTCGACGGCCTCCTCGCCGCCCTCCTCGCCGACGCCACCAACCGCTGACTTCGTCGTTTCCGGTGTATACGGACGGGAAAAGACGAAGTCACGGGGAGGATGTGAGGTTCGGCGCGCCGCATCGGCATTACCGAGTCACCGACTCGACCAACGAACGGGCGCGAGAGCTGGTCGAAGCCGGGGCACCTGGCGGCACCGTCGTCACCGCCCGCGAGCAGACCGCGGGACGGGGGCGCAAGGGGCGCGTCTGGACTGCGCCGGAAGGCAAGGCGCTGCTCTACTCGGCGATCCTCCGTCCCCTTGACGAGCGCCACCTGCTGCTGCCGCTCTCGGCGCCGCTCGCGGTCTGCACAGCCGCCGAGGAGCTCCGCCCCGGCATCGAGTGCCAGGTCAAGTGGCCCAACGACGTCTGGCTCGAGCAACGCAAGCTCTCCGGAATCCTGATCGAGGCGAGGCCACAAGACGGCTGGGCCGTGATCGGCATCGGCCTCAACCTCTCTATAGCTCCTGACGAGTTCCCGCCCAACCTCCGTCACCCCGCGACTTCGCTCTTCGGCGCGACTACAGGGAGTCGGGGGGAGTCCCGACGGAGCCTCCCCGCTGTTGCTCCGGCGGGACTTCCCCCGACTCCCTCAACCGCTGCGTCAGTCGTCAGCCGCCACCTCGACCGCTGGGTCTGGGCGGGACAAGACGAGGTCCTCACCGAGTGGCGCCGTCGCGACGGCCTCCTCGGGCGCGAGATCAGCTGGGAGGACGGCTCAGGAATCGCCGACGGCATCGACGACCGCGGCAACCTCGTCGTCGCCGTTGCCGGAGGAGGTCGCGTCAGCCTCGGCGCCGGAGAGGTCCAGCTCCGCATCTGAGTTGCCGTTGGAGTCGGTGTCCTTGTCGCGCGGGGAGTCCTTCCTCGCGCCCGCTCGCCTCGCCTCGCCGCCCTTCTTGGGCGCCCGTTTCTTGTTCGGGCGCTTGCGTCGTTTGCCGCCCTTGGGGAAGTTGCGCAGCAGCTCGCGCGCGATCGCCGAGGGTTTGCGGGCCATCCGCATGCGGGCGCCCCGCAGGACCTCTTCGCCCTCCGGCGTGTGCGACACCGAGGCGGCGAGCAGCGCCACCGCCAGGCGGCGGTCTTGTTTGCGGGCGGCGTGGACGAGCCGCCGCGCGTTGCGGCCGTGCGCGCGGCCGGAGGAGTTGACGAGCAGGCCGAGCAGCCGCTTGGTCTCCGGCCAGCGCTGCACCGCATACTCTTCGTGCAGCTCGCGCGTGTAGGAGGCGAGGCGCCAGACCCAGGCCTGTGCCTGGTCGCGGCGGCCGATCCGTTTGTCGACCAGCGCCTGCAGCAGCGTTTTCGTCCCCGCGCGGCGGTCGTCGCGGGTCCAGGTGCCGACGATGTCGATCGCGTCGTCGAAGGCCTCGGGGTCGCCGAGGTCGGCGATCTCGCTCAGCGCTTTCAGTTTCAGCTGCGAGTTGCGGTTTCGCTGCACGCAGGTGAGCAGGAAGCGGCGGCGCAGTTCCTTGGAGCGCGAGGCCTGGAGGACCGCCCGCGCACGGCGCCACCCCTGCGGGTTGACCCGCGCCCCGGCCAGCGCCGCCCAGGCGTGCTGCTCGGCGTGGTCGAGGTTGTCGACCGCGATCCGCCACATCTCGCGTTCGAGCACCTGCATGCGGCGTTCCTCGTTGTCGGAGACGGGGACGATCCGCCGCTCGACCCGGATCCGCCGCCCGCGCGCACGGCGCACGGGGCCGATCACGATCGCCCCGCCGCGGTAGACGTCGCGGTCGAGCAGGCTGTGCAGGGTGACGATCGCCTCGTCGTGGGTCGTCGCCGGGTGGACGAAGTCGATCACCAGGCCGGCCTCCTTGCCGGGGGCGCGCCGGGTCACGCGGCCGACCCGCTGCTGGTAGATCCGCCGCGAGGCGGTCGGGGCTAGATGCATGCAGAGGGTCGCCCGCGGCGAGTTCCAGCCCTCGGCGAGCAGCATCGCGTTGCAGAGGACGTCGACCTCGCCGCGCTCGAAGCCGGCGAGGATCTCTGCCAGTTCGCGCTTCGGCGTCTCGCCGGAGACGGCGCGGGCCGCGATGCCCACGTTCTGCAGCGCCCGGGCGACGTTCTTCGCGTGCTGCACGCCGGCCGTGTAGAGGACACCGGGCATCCCCCCGAAGCGGGTCTTGTAGAGGTCGGCGATCGCCACGTTGAACGGCTCCTGGTCCAGCAGCGCGGCCAGCTCCTCCTGGTCGAAGTCCTGGTCCACCTCGCCTTTTCGCAGCGGCACCTTGGCGATCGTCCGCACCCCCGGCCCGGGCGGGATACGCATGCAGCGCAGCGGAGAGATCACGCCGCGCCGCGCCGCCTGGATCAGGTCGAAGCGCGAGGTCTGGGTCGGGAAGAGGTCGGTGACGTGGCGGGCGATCAGGGCGCCGGTCGCGGTCATCCCGATGAAAACGGGGCCGACCCAGGCGCGGATGCAGGCGCTCGTCTTCTCGCCCAGCGCGGTGTGCGCCTCGTCGCAGATCACGATCGAGTAGGCGTCGGAGATCTTCTTGTGGTTGCGCACGAACCACTGGTAGGTCTCGACCGTGACCGGGCCGTCGGGGTCGTCGCGGCCGTCGAGCAGCGGTGGGCGCAGGCGCTCCTTGTAGCCGCGGTCGGAGATCTCGCCGATGAACTGGTCGACCAGGTTGCGGCGGTGGGTGAGGATCAGCACGCCGCCGGTGCGCGAAGCGTCGATGAAGCCGACCGCGGCAACCGTCTTGCCGGCGCCGGTCGCGTGCTCGAACCAGAAGCGGCGCTCGGCGCCCGGGTCCTCCGGTGCCTCCTCGATCGTCTCCTCCTCGTCGGCCGGCGCCTCCTCCCAGTCCTGCGGCTCCTCGTCGGGAGCGAGCTCCTCGTCCTCCAGGGCCGCCTCGCCGTCGGCCTCCTCGCCGTCCTCCCCTGCCTCGCTCGTCGCGGGGGCCGGCGCCTCCTCGGCCGTCTCGGCCGCGCCGTTGCCGTTGGCCTCGCCGGCGATCGCGACCTGCTGCTCGGCCATCAGCTCGGTCAGCGTGCCCGAGAGGGCGTCGACCTGGTGCGGGTTCAGCTCCGCGCCGTCGCGCAGCTTCGGCGGCTCCTCGGCGAGCAGGCGCTCCAGCCCGAGCAGCAGGGAGAAGTCGCGCCGCCACTGGATCGAGGGATCCTCGGCGCCGTCGTCGAGCTCCTGCAGGGCGCGGTCGAGCGCGCGCCGTCGTGCCGTCCCGGGCGCGAGCGCCTCCGGCCCCTCGCCGTCGAGCAGGAAGGGCTCGCGGACGAACTTCGCCGCCCGATCGATATCGGCGCTAGAGGGAACTGCCGCTGAAGCGGCAACTTCGCTGGTCTTGGCCATGAAGGCTTTCGGGTTCCGTCCCCACCGAACAAGGCAAGTGGCGGGGCAACTAAGGAAGAGTGGCCGCGAGGTCTGGTTACGTCCCCCCGGCGCTCTCAGCGGTTTGCTTCGCAGATTGCGAACCGAACGTCCGTATTGTAATCAAGGAATTGACGAGTGCGGGACGACAGCTTGCAATTTGCCTCGCGGTGGCCGTGGCGGTTGCGATCGCGGCGGGCGGTTGCGGCTCCTCCGAGCCGGGCGGCAAGCCCCCCGATTACGCCAAGGCGCTGGCCGGAGCGCCGGCGCCGCTCGCCGCCCTGCACAGGCAGGAAGGCGAGTTGCTGCCGGGCGGTCTCGACGCGTTCGAGCGGCGCATCGAGGCGCTACGCGGCTACCCCGTGGTCGCCAACGTCTGGGCCTCCTGGTGCGGGCCCTGCCGCCTCGAGTTCCCGAGCTTCCAGCGGGCATCGGCGGCCTATGGCAAGCGGGTCGCCTTCCTCGGCGTAAACAGCGAGGACTCGGAGGATCACGCGAGCTCCTTCCTCGATCAGGTACCGGTCCCCTACCCCAGCTACGACGACGACGACGCGTCGATAGCCAACGAGCTCGGCGCGATCGGCCGGCCGGCGACCGCCTTCTACGACCGTGAGGGCGAGCTGGTCTATCTCGACCAGCAGCCCTACCTCGAGGTCGACGAGCTGAAGGCCGACATCGAGCGCTACGCGCTCGGCGAACCTACCGGCTGAACGATTCACCCACATATGCGGTGGTCAATCGTTCAGCCGCGGCCGGAAGGCGGATAATCGAGCCATGGACTTCTTCGTCGTCCTCGCCCTGATCGGAGTCGCGCTGCTGCTGACCGAGCTGCTCCTGCCGACCGGCGGCGTGCTAGCGGTCCTCGGCGCGGCGGGACTGGTCGCGGGCGGCATCGTCGCGCTGGAGTCCGACGCCAGCAACGCCGACTTCATCGGGCCGGCGCTGATCGCGCTGGGATTGCTCTCGCTGGTCACCTTCTTCGTCATCGCCCGTAAAGTGATCGAGGCGCACCGCGACGAGCCTGTGCGCACCGGTTCGGAGGAGCTCGTCGGCTCGCTCGCCGAGGCGCGCACCGCCCTCGACCCCGAGGGCCAGGTCTGGATCGAGGGCGCGCTCTGGCGGGCGCGCTTGGACGATGGCGATGGGCCGGTCCGCCTTGGGGATAGAGTCCGGGTCGACGCGGTCGAAGGGCTGACCCTGGTCGTCCGTCCCGCGCCGCCCACCGGTCAAGCCGAGGAAGGAGCAAACTGATGGAAGTCCTGCTCGGAGTGCTCGTCGTCCTGGCGATCTTCGTCCTGATCGCCCTCGGCGCCTCGGTCAAGATCCTGCGCGAGTACGAACGCGGCGTCATCTTCCGTCTCGGCCGCCTGATCGCGACCAAGGGCCCGGGCCTGATCCTGCTGATCCCCTTCGTCGACCGCATGGTCAAGGTCGACCTGCGCACGGTGACGCTCAACATCCCGCCGCAGGAGGTGATCACCCGCGACAACGTCCCCTCCAGCGTCAACGCCGTCGCCTACTTCCGCGTGGTCGACTCCAACCGGGCGATCGTCGAGGTCGAGAACTTCCTCCTGGCGACGTCGCAGATCGCGCAGACGGCGCTGCGCTCGGTGCTCGGCAAGGCCGAGCTCGACCAGCTGCTCTCCGAGCGCGAGAGGCTGAACGAAGAGCTGCAGAAGATCATCGACGAGTCGACCGAGCCCTGGGGCGTGAAGGTGACCGCGGTCGAGATCAAGGACGTCGAGATCCCCGAGCAGATGCAGCGGGCGATGGCGCGACAGGCCGAGGCCGAGCGCGAGCGGCGGGCCAAGATCATCAACTCCGAGGGCGAGTACCAGGCCGCGCAGAAGCTCACCGACGCGGCCGACATCATCAGCACCAACCCGGCCTCGCTGCAGCTGCGCTACCTGCAGACCCTGCTCGAGATCGGCAGCAACCAGAACACGACGATCGTCTTCCCGCTACCGATGGACGTGATCGAGCCGTTCCTGCGTGCCGCCGGGAGCGAAGGGCCTTCCCAGCCGCCCACCAGTTGAGCGCACCCGAGCTCCGCATCGACCAGCTCACAGGGCTGCCGGCGATCCTGGCACCGGGCCGGGCGGACCGGCCCGACAGCTTCCAGGCGAGGGCGAGCGACCCGAAGGGCCCCGACAACTGCCCCTTCTGCGAGGGGCGCGAGGACCGGACCCCGCCTGAGGCCTACGCGACGCGCGGAGGCGGTGGCGCGGCGGACACGCCGGGCTGGACGACGCGGGTGGTGCCGAACCTCTACCCCGCGCTGGGCGAGGGGGCCCGGCCGGGTGCGGCCGCGACAGGCGGCGAGGCGGGGGCCTTCGCCAGCGCCGGCGACCCGCTGCTGCAGTCCCGCCGCTCCGGCGAGCCCGACCTCTTCGCCTCGCGACCGGCCACCGGCGTCCACGAGGTGATCGTCAACGCGCCGCAGCACGCCACCGCGATGGCCGAGCTGGACGAGACCCAGCTGGCCGCGGCGGTGGAGACCTGGCGCGAGCGGATGCGCGCCCACGGCGAGTCCGCCTACGTGCAGCTGATCGTCAACGAGGGCGGCGGGGCGGGGGCGTCCCTGGAACACACCCATGCCCAGCTCTACGCGCTCGACTTCGTCCCGGCCGCCGTCGCGCGAGAGCGCGAGCGGGCCGGTGCCTACGCGGAACGGACCGCGGGCGGCAGCCTGCTCAGCGACATCCTGGTCGAGGAGATGCGCCGCCGCGAGCGGCTGGTCGCGATCGACGAGGAGGCGGCGCTGATCTGCCCCTGGGCCTCGCGCTCTCCCTTCGAGCTGCGCGTGGTGCCGCGCACGGCGGCGGCGAGCTTCGCCGAGGACACGGCCGGTGCCGCGATGATCCACACCGCCCTGCGCCTGCTCGCGAAGCGCTTCGACGGCTCGCCCGAGCTGAACCTCTGGGTCCGCACGGCGCCGCGGGGGACCGGCCACTTCCACTGGCACGTCGACATAGCCCCGCGGCTCAGCATCAAGGCGGCCTTCGAGTTCGCCACCGGGGTGGACATCGACACCTACCCCCCGGAGCGGGCGGCGGCGGACCTGAGAGAGTGCCTCTGATGCCGCCGAACCCGAGGCCGATCCCCCGCTTCATCGCCGACTCGACCCAGGAGGGGATCCCGCACGGGCGCTTCGCGGAGCGGCTGACCGAGACGTTCCGCGAAGCGTGCACGGGGATCGCGGACCTTCCGCAGGGCGTCGAGCCGCCGGCCGAGCTCGACTGGTTCCCCGAGCGCGCCTGGGGCGGGCGGGTGTGGGTTCCCTGCACCGCCCGGGCCGACGGGCCCGACGGCGCGCTGGAGCTCTTCGGCCACGTCTCCTACGTCCAGCCCACGGAGGGCGAGCCGTCCGGCTTCCGGGCCGAGGCCGACTTCACCGATGTCCTCGCCGAGGACAACCCGGACTGGAGGATCGACCTCAACGACGAGGTGATCGGCCGCTGGCGGGGCGAGAACGGCCGCGGCGGCGCCGTCACCCTCGTCTGGGGCCGCCCCCTGGTCCAGGGTGCCGTCGCCGCCACGGCGGAACTCGAGCTGGAGACCGTCGACCAGGAGCTCGTCTCCAACGGCCGCTTCACCCTCGTAGCCCTCGACGCCCTGGAGGGCTACGGCGACGACGTCTTCGTGCAGGTCAAGCTCTGGAGCCGCCGCGCGCAGGAGCTGGCCAGCGAGAGCCTCTACGCCTAGCGATCGGGCCGGATCGCTCAGGCGAACGGCGGCTCGTCGCGGCGCTCGAGTTCCTCGAGCAAAGGGCCGAGCTCGTCATGGAACCCATGGCCAAAATTCCTCAGCCGGATCAGTTTGGAAATGCCTTTATCCTCCATCCAAGAGGCGAAAGCGGGCGAACTCCACTTTGGGCGGCCTTCAATCATTTCCCCCGTCCAGCCTCTCTCGATCGCTCGCAGCAGATCTCGCATGATCAGTGAGGCTTCGGCGTCCTCGTAGAGCAGGCGACGGGTCCGTGCCTCGCGCAAGATCCAGATCGCGTTCGTGGCACTATGCGTGCCCGCCAAGCAGCTAAGCATCTCCAACGCCGTCATGTTGGTGCGATGCGGTCCGAGCCGGCGCCGGCAACGGCGGCGGTCCAGAATCCAGTCCACCACATAGAGGACGGCGACGAGGAGAAGGGCGAGGAGAAAGAAGGCAGCAACAAGGAGGGCGAGAACGTGTTCCACGATCGACGGAACCCAGTTGGGCAGGGCTGCGAGAAGGGCGACGACCCCAGCGATTACGACGATGAGCACAGCCGTGAGCACAGCCGAGACCACCCTAGAGGCGAGCGAAGCGGGTGGGGGGGGAGGAGTCGGGCGAATATCAGGTGGCCGGGGCGGGCGAATAACAAGTGACCCGGGCCGACGGAATCGGGGCAGGCGGAATCGGGACAGGGCGGCCCAGGTCAGGCGAATTTCGTTCCACACCATGACCCCGGCCAATCGCAGCGGAAGCAGCGGCCAACTCACGGCTCTTGACACTTCATGCAGGGCATGGGCGGTGGCGACAATGCTCCAGGTCGAAGCGTAGAGCCAGACCGCCGCAGGCACCAGCGTCTCCCCTCCTTCCAGATCCGCTTCGGGGACCAACCCGAGCGTGTAGTCACCGGCGAGCTCGGGAGCGATCGAGAGCACGAGGGGAATCACGGCGACTCCAAGCCTCACGACGAGGGCACCCCAATCGAACGCGCCGCGCAGGGAATCACGGAATTCGCCAAAAGGAGTCGGCACATGACGATCCACCTTGGCGATAACCATCGCGGCTCGGTAATAGCAGAGGTGTGTCAGGGCCACCGCCAGGGCCCAGCCGATGGCAGTCGCAGGGGATGGCTCGAAGATCGTCGCGGCGACGATGTAGCCCGCGATGAAGATCCCAGCGTCGACAATCGGCGCCACCCGCAGCAATCGCGCCGTCCGTACGAACGGCTCCGAAGGATGGAGGCGCATCAGCTGGGCTCGCGTCGATGCCCAGTCCCGCTGCAGCTCACGGTGCGCCGCCTTTTCGATCAGTGCTCGCCGAATCTCCTTAGC
>DASUIY010000259.1:0-5663 GCA_036279555.1 Solirubrobacterales bacterium
GCTGCTCGTGCGGCGCCGCGAGGGGCTCTACATCGACGACCTCGGCTCGCACAACGGCACCTACGTGAACCGCAAGCGCATCGAGTCGCACCTGCTCGCCGACGGGGACGAGATCCAGATCGGCAAGTTCCGCCTCAGTTACCTGGAGCGCTAGGCGATGGCCGTCTCCGAATCCACGGCGCGCACGCCGGATGCACCGAGCCGACCGCGCAAGGCGCTGACGATCGGCGCCGTCTGCAAGATCCTGCAGAGCGAGTTCGACGACGTCTCGATCTCGAAGATCCGCTACCTCGAGGACCAGAAGCTGCTGACGCCGCGGCGCACCCCCGGCGGCTACCGCCTCTACAGCCAGTCCGACGTCGAAAGGCTGCGGACGATCCTGCGCCTGCAGCGCGACGAGTTCCTGCCGCTGCGGGTGATCCGCCAGGAGCTGGCGGCGGGTGGCGACATCGGCGCCGCGCTCGGCGGGGCGGACAAGCGAACCTCGGGCGGCGCCGTGCGCAGGGCGATCCTGATCGACACCTCACGCGCCTACCTGACCCTCGAAGAGGTGATCGAGGAGACCGGCGCCCGCGAGGAGCTGATCGCCGAGCTGGAGAACTTCGGCATCGTGCAGCCCGAGAAGCGGGACGGCAAGACCGTCTACGACGAGACCGACCGCGAAGTGATCCGCGCCGCCAACGAGCTCTCCCGCTTCGGCGTGGCGGCCCGCAACCTGCGCGTCTTCCGCTCCTCGGCCGACCGCGAGGCGAACCTGCTGGAAGCGCTGCTCGGCCCGTCGCTGCGCTCGCGCAACCCCGAGCGGCGCAAGGAGGCCCTCGAGAGCCTCGAGAGCCTGGCTGCGACCGTCAGCCACCTCAAGCACCTGCTCCTCGTGCGAGACCTCCGCCGGCTGGCCGGTGACTAGGCCCATCCCGGCAGGGGTTCCGCTTAACTTTTTCGAGGGGCGGAGATTGCTGGCGCCCGGGCGGCGCTCGCGAAAAAGTACAAGACGCTTCACCCCTGCCGGGATGGGCCTGGGAGCGCTGCCGTGCCGCGAGTGACTCGCCGGAGGACGATCGAAGCGTCGCAGTCGGAGGTTTGGGAGCTTGTTTCCGATCCCTACAGCCTGCCGCGCTGGTGGCCGCGCACGATGCGGGTCGAGGGCGTCGAGGGGGACGGGCCGGAACGCGAGTGGACAAAGGTCCTGGGGACGGCCGAGGGACGAGGCGTGCGTGCCGACTTCCGCTGCACCGAGTCGGTCGAGGGCGAGCGGTACGCGTGGGAGCAGCAGGTGGCCGGAACGCCGTTCGAGCGGCACCTGCGCAGTTATGAGGTTGCGGTGACCCTCGAAGATGCGGCGGAGGGCACAGGGGTCTTGCTGACCGCGGCGCAGTCCCTGCGCGGCCTCTCGCGACTGGGGGGGCCGATGATGCGCCGCGGGCAGGGAGCGCTGCTCGACGAAGCCCTCGACGGGATCGAGCGGGCGCTGACGTGAGGGCACCTCGCCGTGACTCGAAGTGGTGGGGGTGGGGCGACCCCTCGGTCCTGCCGGAGCTGGACGAGAAGGCCATGGCGACGCTGCGCGAGCGGGTCGGCGAGCTGAGCCCCTCGCCGCGCGCGGCGGAGCTCGACGGCTTCGAGCTGCCGCCGCCGGAGCCGCTGCCCCAGGCGCTGGTCGATGTGGTGGGCGAGGAGAACGTCTTCACCGGCCTCGAGGACCGGGTGCGGCATGCGACCGGCTGCGGCTACGCCGACCTGGCCCGCCTGCGCGGCGGGCGCCTCGAGGCCGCTCCCGACGCGGTTCTGCTTCCACGCGACGCCGACGCGGTGAAACGCGTTCTCCAGGCATGCGCAGAGCAGGGCGTTGCGGTGGTCCCGTTCGGGGGCGGGACCAGCGTCGTCGGCGGGGTCGCGCCGCTGTGCGGCGAGCACCCGCGCCTGGTCAGCCTCGACCTGGCCCGCCTGCGCGGCGTGGAGGTCGACAGCCGCTCGCTCACCGCCAGGCTGGGCGCCGGCCTGCGCGGCCCCGAGGCCGAAGCCGAGCTCGCCGCGCACGGGCTCGTCCTCGGCCACTACCCGCAGTCATTCGAGTACGCGACGATCGGCGGCTTCGCCGCGACCCGTTCCGCCGGGCAGGCGTCGAGCGGATACGGCCGCTTCGACGCGCTGGTCAGCTCGGTGCGCCTGATCGCGCCGGCCGGCGACCTGCGCACGCTGGAGACGCCGCACACGGCCGCCGGCCCCGCCCTGCGGGAGCTGGTGGTCGGCTCGGAGGGCGTCTTCGGCGTGATCCCCGACGTGACCGTGCGGGTGCGGCCGGCGCCGCGCGTGCGGCGCTACGAGGCCTGGATCGCCGAAAGCTTCGAGGCCGGGGGGGAGATCGTCCGGGCGCTGGCGCAGGGACCCGGCTTGCCCGACGTGATCCGGGTCTCCGACGAGGAGGAGACCGAGGTCTCCCTGGCGCTCTCCGGCCCGCGCGGCGTCGCCGGCACGCTCTTCGGCGGCTACCTCGGCCTGCGCCGCCGCCGCGGCGGCTGCCTGATCGTCGTCGGGCTCGAGGGTGGGGAGGAGTCGGTCGGTCGCCGCAGGGCGCTCTTGGTGCGCGAGCTGCGCCGCGGCGGCGCCGTGTACCTCGGGCAGTCGGCGGGGCGCTCCTGGGAGCACGGGCGCTACCAGGGCCCCTACCTGCGCGACACGCTGATGGAGATGGGGGCGATGGTCGAGACCCTGGAGACCTCGCACGCCTGGAGCAGGCTCGGCGAGCTGCATGCCGCGGTCGGCGGGGCGATCCGCGCCTCGCTCGAGGGACAAGGCACGCCCGGCCTGGTCTTCTGCCACCTCTCTCACGCCTACGCCGACGGCGCCTCCCTCTACTTCACCTTCATCTCCCGCGCCCGCCGGGGAGAGGAGATCGCCCAGTGGCAGGAGGTCAAGCGCGCGGCGTGCGAGGCGATCGTCGCCCACGGCGGGACGATCACCCACCACCACGCCGTCGGCCGCGACCATGCCCCCTACATGGAGGCGGAGGTGGGTGGCCTCGGGCTCGACGTGCTGCGCGCAGCGAAGGAACGGCTCGATCCGGCAAACATCATGAATCCGGGCAAGTTGCTGCCCTGAGCTACTGCTTGCGGATTGCGGGGCCGGTGATCTCGCCCCTGAGGACCGACTCGCCGGTATAGGGCGGCAGCCTTCGTTCCGCCTTTGCCTTGGCCAGGACGGCTTTGTAGGCGGCGTTCGAGGTGAGGGAGACGTCGACCTGGTCGAAGGCCCCGCCGGCGACGTAGCTGAGGACCTGGGTCGGGATGGGCAGCTGCACGGCCAGCTTGCCTTCGTCTTGCTCGCCGACTGGCACCGCGCCGATCCGCAGCACCAGTTTCGGCGAGCGGTAGAGCCAGATCGTGTAGGTCTCGCCGGGCGGCGAGGGCTCCAGCCCTTCGGCTTCGACCTGCAGCAGGACGCTCTTCTTGTAGCGCCCGAAGAGGGCGCGGCCGCTGGCATCGCCGCCGTCGGCCGGCTCGAGGATCGCCTGGGTGAGTTTGCTTTCTTCGGCCGCGGTGAGGGAGGTGCCGCCGTCGCCCGCCGTCGCCGTGGAGGAGGACGACCCCCCGTCGTCGCCGGCGAGGATGAGGACGACGACCAGGATCAGGACGACGATGGCACCCGCTCCCATGCCGATCAGGGCGCCGCGGTCCTTCGGCCCGCGCAGCCGGGCGAGTGGCGAGGGCCGGGCGGCCGGTTTGGACGGTGAAGGCGGCGGCGGGGCCGGAGCCGGTTCGGGAGCCGGCGGCTGTGGCGCGACGGGCGGTTGCTCCACGACCGGTGGTGGCGGCGGGACGGGCGGCGTCGCCGGCTGCGGGGGCTCAGCGGGTGCCGGAGGCTCCTCGACCTCTGAGAGCGCCTCCTTCACCCGGGCGCGCAACTCCTCGACGCTGATCCCCATCAGCGCGGCCATGTCCTCGTAGCCCTCTTCGCGCTGCGCGAGCAGCCGGAGCATCGCCTTCTGGTCGTCGGTCAGTGCCAAGGCCGGAAGCCTACGCGAGCGGGCATCCCGCCGCCCCCCAGGGCGTGTCTGAGTTTTCCCGCCACATACGGCGGTCAAGCTCAGACACGCCCTGGGGGAATAGTGTCCGGCGGCGATGGCCGACGACCCACGTGGACTGGTTTCCCACTTCGATGCCCTGCTGGGAACGGAGTGGCTGGATGACGACCCCGGGCACGCCCGGGTGCGGGTCCAGATGCGCGACGAGCTGCGCCAGCCGGTCGGCCTCCTGCACGGCGGCGTGATGTCGAGCCTGGTCGAGAGCATCTGCTCGCGGACCACCGCGCTGGCGGTTCTGGATGACGGGATGATGGCGATGGGCCAGTCGATCAGCGTCAGCTTCATCCGCCCCATTACCGAAGGTCACGCGGAAGTCCAGGCGAAAGCTCGCCACCGCGGCCGCACCACCTGGGTCTGGGACGCGGAGGTCAAGGACGCCGAGGACCGTCTCTGCGCCCTGGCGCAGATGACCGTCGCGGTGCGCCCGATCCCGAAGTCGGCTTAGCCGCCGAACCTATTCGTGATCGGGAGTCGCCGGTCGCGCCCGAACGCCCTCGGCGTGATCCTGATGCCCGGCGCGGCCTGGCGCCGCTTGTACTCGGAGCGGTCGACCATGCGGATGACGTCGTCGACGACCCCGGCCGGCAGGCCTGCGGCGATCATCTCCTCGCTGCCTTCGTCGCGCTCGACGTAGGACTCGAGGATGCGGTCGAGCAGGTCGTAGGGGGGCAGCGAGTCGCTGTCGAGCTGGTCGGGGCGCAGCTCCGCCGACGGGGCCCGCTCCAGCACCGAGGCCGGGACCAGCTCGCGGCCCGCGCCCTCGTTGCGGTGGCGGGTCAGCTCGTAGACCAGCGTCTTCGGCACGTCCTTGATCGCGGCGAAGCCGCCTGCCATGTCGCCGTAGAGCGTCGCGTAGCCGACCGACATCTCGCTCTTGTTCCCCGTGGTCAGCACCAGCCAGCCGTGCTTGTTGGAGAGCGCCATCATCATGTTGCCGCGGATCCGGGCCTGGATGTTCTCGGCCGCGAGGTCGGGCTCAGAGGGCCGGGTCGGGTCGCGCGGTAGCGCCTCCTCGGCGGCCTCGTCGCCGTTGTCCCGCCCGAAGGCGTCGGAGAGCGAGCTCTCGTACTCGGCCATCGCCGGCGCGATCGGGATCTCGATCAGCTCGGCGCCGAGATTGGCGGCGATAGTCCGTGCGTCGGCCTGTGTTTCAGGGCTCGAATGCGGCGAGGGCATCACGACGCAGCTGACCCGGTCGGGCCCGAGGGCGTCGACGGCGAGCAGCGCGACGAGGGCCGAGTCGATGCCGCCGGAGAGCGCCACGCCGACGTGGCGGAAGCCGTTCTTGAGCACGTAGTCGCGCAGGCCGAGCACGAGGGCGGCGTAGACCTCGGCGAGGTCGGGAAGCGGCTCGGCGAGACGGCTCGGGCCGGGGGAGGGGACGTCGCAGACCAGCAGCTCCTCCTCGAACTGGGCCGCGCGGGCGATCACCTCCCCGCTGGGGTCGACGAGGAGGCTGTGCCCGTCGAAGACCAGCTCGTCCTGGCCGCCGACGAGGTTGCAGAAGGCGAAGTGGGTGCCGTAGGCGCGGGCGCGTTCGGCGAACATCGCTTCGCGCTCGCGGCCCTTGCCGCGGTGGTAC
>DASUIY010000260.1:0-2746 GCA_036279555.1 Solirubrobacterales bacterium
GTGCCTTCCTTGATGACGGTTAGGGGGTTTTCTCCTGGTTCGTCTTGGAAGGTGGCTTTTACTTTGGCGTCGGCGCCGAACGGGACGATGACGGAACAGGTCTCACCTCCACAGCCAAAATTGATCCCTTCTTCGACCGTCCAGCCGGTGAATTCGGACCCTGGATCGGGGATGGCGGGACCCACTATCACGAAGTAGAATTCTTCTGCTTCTTCTTCGACCATTGCGTTTTCACAGATGCCCGTGGCAGGTGGCCCACTGCAATTCAGAAGCGGGGTACCACCGCTTATGCCTTCGCTGACGACTTTGCCGCTGCCGGTGCCGGCGAGAGTGACTGTCATGGTGCCTTCGGCGGCCGCCTGGGCGACCGGGACGAGCAGAAATGCCGCCACCGTGGCGAGCAAGATGGTTAGACGTCTCACTTAACTCTCTCCTTGTTGTGCGAGCCCCTGCCGAGCCGCTCCCGGCGGCCTTTTGGGTGACTCGGTTTCCCTGTGTGGTTGACAGTGGGCGGACCGGGAACCCATCCCCATCCGTCCGGAAGGAAGATCGCGTTGGGACCGTCGCTTGGAGAGATCGGTGTAAGCGCAGCGTTCGGCCGCCGATGACGGCGCAGCGCGGGTCGGTTCCCGCGAGGGTGCGAACGACGTGCGTGCCACCAGCTGTCTCCTCTCCGTGAAGGTCCCTGTTGACCGGGCCCTTCCCGTTCCCGCGCTTCTTGTGCGGGAACCCTGGCTAGGGCGACGGCCTGTTCGGTGACCTTCCCCGGCGCCCTGGAGGCGAGATCTCGCGCGTCCTTGGCTAGGAGACTGCCGACTTCATGGGCGGATAAACGTGTTTATCGACCCGGGGAGGAGAGTAGATACTTGTGTTTCTTTTGTCAAGGGATTAACGATATCCCCTGTAAATCGACAGCTTTTTGGCTGGATACGAGCGTTTACCTAGCGTCGCCCCTGGCCGCAGGCGCCGACCCCTCCGGCGCCAGCAGAGGTTCTTAGTCGGAGAGCTCGAGGAGCGGTCCGACCCAAGATCGATACGTACCGATGAAGTCGCGAGCCGTCTCGTGGATGAGTCGGGTGGCGCGGTGGACATCGCCGGCGGGAGTCCGCACGTAACTGTGCTCAATCAGCGAGCGAGCCTTCTGCGCCCGCGTCAACCGACGGCAGAGCTCCCCGTCAATGACCTTTGCGTCCCGTAGCGCTTCAAAGGCCTGCTGGGCCGGAGAGCCATCGCCCTCAAGTGACTTGCGCGGTAGCTGGGCCAGCCGTACCCCGGCAATCGCTAGATCGGCGACAAAATTCTGAACTCGCCCCACAGCCCTCTCAACCGCCTGCGCGCGGTTGTAGGCCTCCATGTCATCCACGGTGTCGAAGGCCAACTTGAACGGCTTGAGATCGAAGTCGTCGCCGAACGCCGCCATCGCTGTCTCCAGCGCCGCGCACTGGCGCGGGAAGTCCTCCAAATGGTTGACGATGTCCCGCGCTAGGCGCTTGCGATCCGCTTTGCGCAGTTCCTCGCCAGTCATTTGCCCCGAGCCGCCAGAAGAAGATCGATGCCCGCAAGCGCCGACCGGGTTCGCTGGACATCCTGCCGGCGGCCGCGCCGCCGCAGGGCAGCCTCACGGTGCCGCAAGTCCGACCACAAATGCTCTCGATCGACGAGCACGCGCCCCTCAGACACGACACCGGCCAGAAAAGATGGATCGGCCTCGGCGTCTTCGAGGCGAATGATGTCGACGGGGTGCCCAATCGCAGCTTCCAGCTTTACGCTCAGGTCAGCCACGCGCTCCAGGTTCGGATCGCACAAATCGACGAGCACATCAACATCGCTGGCCGGCGTGTCCGCGCCCGTGGCAGCGGAGCCGAACAGCAGCGCGAAGCGAACGTTGCGCTCGGTCCGCAAAGCCATGCGCAAGGCCGACAACAATGGCCACGAACGCCGCATGTAGCGACGCTCGGACAGCGGTAGGTCGAGAACCCTCGGCGAGGACCGGCGGGCGCGCAGGGCGCCCTGGCTCACCGCCCGCCGCAGCGTCCGCTCATTCACGCCCAACTCCTGAGCGAGTTGCCCCAGTTCAGTCATGAGTCCATTGTAGAGAGCTCATGTGTCCAATAGAGCACATCCGTCGCGCCCCCCCGGGCGAGTACCGTCGTGTCCGGTCAGCCCGGCGGGGCGGCGGGCGGCGCCAGCAGGAAGATGTCGACCGCAATCTTGGGGTCGAGGTTGACCTGGCTGAAGAAGGCGATCACGCGGCGGCCGGTGGCCTCCTCGACGACCGCGGTGAACTCCTCCTCCATCGCCGCCTGAGCGCTGCGCCGCAGCAGGGCGACCGTTTCGCCGCGGCCGCTGGCGATCAGCGTCTCCTCGACCGTGGTGAAGCCGTCCCAGAGGAAGGTGGCGACGGCGTCGCCCATGTAATAGGTCTTGGCCGAGGTCGGCCCCTTGCCGTAGGAGCGGGCGTGGAGGGCGACCAACCCGTCGGTGATCGCCGCCAGAACTTCGCCCACCGAGCGGTCGGAGTCCATCGCCGGAAAAACCCTAGCGCCCACGAGGGGGCTGCGCTACAGTGGATCGGTCCGGCCGAAATGCGGGCCAGCGCGTACACCTGCGCAGCAGGACTGATCGGGTGGCGAGGGTTCTAACGGGCCAGCGCCTCCCGAGCGGAATTCGCGCGAGGAGCGATCACCGGTTGGTGCGACGCAAGTCGCCGCATGCAACCCAGCTCCTACTCGACCTCGATCTCGGG
>DASUIY010000261.1:0-9814 GCA_036279555.1 Solirubrobacterales bacterium
GCTCGAGTACACCCAGCCGTCGACCTGGCGCACGTCGGGGATCGGCGGCTCCGCCTCGCCCTCCGGCAGGGAGGGAACCTCCTCGACGACCGTGAAGGCCGCCTGGCCGCCCTGCTCCAGGTGCTCGAACACGCAGGCGAAGCAGCAGACGCGGTCGGCCCTCCCCGGCAGCAGCTGGATCAGCTGCATCGGGGCGATCACGAGCGGGAACCGGGCCGCCAGCTCGAAGCTGCGCGCATCCCCGATCTCGGCATCGGCCTCCAGGCCGCCGCTGGCGCGGTCCCAGACTGCAGCGACGGCCTCGTCGTCGTTGTCGAGCCCGATCACCAGCCTTCCGGTTGCGCGAGCGAGGTGGACGACGACCCGGCCGGCACCGCAGCCGAGCTCCAGGACCGGCTCGCCGCGCTCCAGCGCCAGCTGCTCCCAGAGGGGCAGATCGGCGCTGTAGTCGCCGCACTCGACTTCGTTCCAGATCACCCGGTCCGGCGCTTTCCCCCACCGGCTCATCGCCAGAACTCCTCTGCGTGCCCACGGTCGGCGAGCAGCTTGCGCAGCTCCAGCAGGGCGGTGTAGGTGGGGAGGGCGAAGAGGCGCCCGCGGGCGCCGTCCAGCGCCCGGTCGAGCGAGGCTCCGATCTCCGTCTCGATCTCGATCGCCTCCACTGGCCAGCCAGCGTACTTCAGCCGTACCGCAAGCTCCGCCGCTCGCGTCCCGGCGCAGACCACCCTGCGTACCGCACCCTCCAGCAGCTCGAAGTCGGCGTCCCAGACCCAGGAGACGTCGCGCCCGTCGGCGATCCGGTCGTTGAGCGCGATCCAGAGGTCCAGCCCCTCCTCGCCGGCCTCGAGGCGGAGTGTGCGCAGCACCTCGTTGGCGCCGGCCGGGTTCTTGATCAGCAGGATCGAGAGCGGCGTCCCGGCGACCTCGATCGTCTCGACGCGCCCGAAAGCCGCCCTCATCCCGGCCAGGGCGGATGCGATCCGCTCCGGCGCCACGCCCAGCTCCAGCCCGGCCGCGACCGCGGCCAGGGCGTTGTAGACGTTGTAGAGGCCCGGGAGGGGGAGCTCCACCCGGATCGGGCCGGCGGGCGTGCGCAGGGCGACGCGCGAGCCCTCCATGCCGAGCAGCTCGATCTCGGTCGCCGCCACCGTGGGCCGGGGGCGCCGGGCGCCGCAACCGGGGCACGAGTAGTGGCCGAGGTGGCCGACGAAGGCGCGCTCGTAGGCGTAAGGGTGGCCACAGCGGCGACAGTGCTTGGCGTCGAAGGCGTGCTGCAGCTCGGGCAGCGCCTGCGAGGCGTCCTCGATGCCGAAGTAGGCGATGCCCTCGCGCAGCTCGCCGGCGGCGTCGCGGCCGAGGTCCGCGATCGCCGGGTCGTCGGCGTTGAGGACGAGGCGCGCGCGGCCGGCCCGCGCCTCGACGGCCCGCGCCCAGTCCCCGGCCAGGGCCTCCATCTCACCGTAGCGGTCGAGCTGGTCGCGGAAGAGGTTGCCCAGCACGATCAGCGAGGGATCGAGCTGGTCGGCCACCTGCGCGAGCCAGGCCTCGTCGACCTCGAAGAGGCCCTCGTGCCCGTCCTGCTCCAGCAGCGCCGTGGCGACGCCCCAGGTCATGTTCGAGCCGGCCCGGTTGTGGACCGGGCGGCGACCGTCGGCTTCGAGGAGCGCGGCGATCATCCCTGCCGTGGTCGTCTTGCCGTTGGTGGCGCTGACCAGCGTCGTGCCTCCCTCGAGCCCTTCGCCCAGTCGCCTCAGCGCCTCGGGCTCCAGCTTCAGCAGGAGGCGCCCGGGGAGGGTCGTGCCGCCGCCGCGGCCGCTCCTGCGGCTGGCGGCGCCCACCGCGCGGGCGAGGGCGACCTTCGCGCCGAAGGCGGTCAAGGCCCGGCTGCGGGCGCGAGCACCTCGAGCGCGCGCGGCAGGATGCGCAGGGAGGCGGGGAGCTCGGTCAGGTGCTCGCCGTCTGCGTACACGGGGAACGGACGGCTCGCGGTCAGTTCCAGGCGCGGGGCGCGGAAGACGCGCACTTGCTCCTCCTCCACATGGGTGCCCTTGAACACCTTCGGCAGGTTACCCACGAAGCGCAGCTTGCTGCCCTCGCCGACGGTGACGACGTCGAACTCGCCGTCGTCGAGCTCGGCGTCCGGCGCGATGTACATGCCGCCGCCGAAGGCGCGGCTGTTGGCGACCGAGACCGAGTAGCCGGTGAACCGGTAGCGCTCCTCGCCGACCCGGATCGTGAAGCGGCCCGGCTTCCAGGCGAGCAGCGTGCGGACGGCGGCGTAGGCGTAGACGAGGTTGCCGCGCATGAAGGAGGTCTCGTTGGCGACCCGGTTGGCTTCGGAGTCGAAGCCGACGCTGACGATGCCGAGGAAGCGCTTGCCGTTGGCCTCGCCGACGTCGATCCGCCGTGTCTCCCCGGCGGCGAGGACCGCGACGGCGCCGGCCGGGTCGTCGGGAATGCCGAGGACGCGGGCGAGGTCGTTGCCGCGGCCGCCCGGGACGATGCCCAGCGGCGTCTCGGCGCCTGCCATCGCCCCGCCGACGGCGCCGACGAGACCGTCGCCGCTGCAGACGACGGGCAGCTCGCCCGCTTCGACCGCGCGCAGCGCCCGCTCCACGCCGTCCTCGAGGCCCTTGGTCCGCTCGACGCGGAAGGGGATCCGCAGCTCGTCCAGCTCCTGCTCGACCTTGGGCAGCAGCTTCAGCGTGCGCCCGTGCGCGGAGTGTGGGTTGACCAGCAGGGTCAGCGGCAGTCCCTCGGTTGCCATCGAGGGGCAGCCTAGATGGCAGGCGCAGGTCAGCCGGGCCGGCCGAGGCGGGCGACGTAGAAGTTGCCGTTTTTTCCGGTCGCCTCGGTCCCCACCGCGGTGAAGCCGTGCCTCGCGAGCCCACGGGCAAGCGACCCGGGTCGTGGGCGCAGGGGCCATCTCGGGCTCTCGGAGTAGATCAGGTGGCCGCCCGGGCGCAGCACCCGCGCGACCTCCTTGGGCCGCAGGGCTCCGTGCAGCTGGGCGACGAGGTCGAAGAACTCGTCGGGGTAGGGGAGGGAGGAGGCCTTGCCGACCTTGAACGCGACCCGGCCCTCGGGGTCGAGGCCGACCCGGGCGGTTGCCTCCCGGACCAGCTCGGGCGACGGGTCCAGCCCCCTGACCCGCGCCGCCGGGAACTCGCGCGCCAGCAGCAGCACGGCCTCGCCGTCCCCGCAGCCGACGACCAGGGCGCGTTCGGGCGGCGGCACGTGGAGCACCGCGGACGCCAGAGAGATCAGCGAGGAACCGGGCACGGCCCCGATGATCGCAAGCACCGGCGGCAACCACCCGATCATCTAGGCTTCCGCCGCGATGGAGGAGCAGAAGGGGTTCGACCGGCGCCTGATAATCCTCGGCGTCTTCGCGCTGATCGCCGTCGGCGTGGTCGCCGCGATCCTGATCGGGCGCAGCGGCGGCGGAGATGGGGACTCGACCACGACGACCGCGAGCGCCGGCGGTTGCCGGGAAGTCGAAGCGCCGAAACCGAAGACCGTCAGCTTCGAAGCGCCGAAGCAGGTCCTGGCGAAGGGCGAGGAGGCGACGGCGGTCGTCGAAACCAGTTGCGGCACCTTCGAGGTCGCGCTCGACACCGGGCGCGCACCGAAGACGGCGAACTCCTTCGCCTTCCTCGCCGAGGAAGGCTTCTACGACGACCTCACCTTCCACCGGGTTGCGCCCGGGTTCGTGATCCAGGGCGGCGACCCGGAAGGCACCGGCACCGGCGGGCCCGGCTACAGCGTCGACGAGAAGCCGCCTCCGAACCTGGCGTACACCAAAGGAGTGGTGGCCATGGCCAAGAGCGAAGCTGAGCCCCCTGGCCGCTCCGGCAGCCAGTTCTACGTCGTCACCGCGCCCGACGCCGGGCTGCCGCCGGAATACGCGCTCGTCGGCAGGGTCAGCGAGGGCTACGACGTCGTCGAACGGATCGATGGCCTCGGCCCCAGTGGAGGCGACGGCGCGCCCTCCCAGGCGATCCTGATCGAAGAGATCACGATCGAAGAGGGCTGACCGAGAGCCGGCTAGGCTCTGGCCCATGGCCAAGGTCGACGTAGGGGACGCGGCACCCGACTTCGAGTTGCCGGGTACCGGAGGTCGGACCTTCAAGCTCTCCGAGCACCACGGCCGCAACGTCGTCCTCGCCTTCTACCCGGGCGACGCGACCACCGTCTGCACCAAGCAGTTCTGCTCCTACCGGGACAACGCCGACCGGCTCGACCGGCTCGACGCCGAGGTCGTCGGCATCTCGCCGCAGTCGGTCGATTCCCACGAGCGCTGGGTCGAAGAGCGGGAGCTCAACGTGCCGCTGCTGGCCGACGAGCGGCTCGAGGTGAGCAAGCGCTACGGCGTGACCGGCTGGATCGGGCCGCTGGCGCGCTTCACCCAGCTGGAGGATGCGCCGGGCGGCCGCTACGTGATGCGGTCGATCTTCGTCGTCGACCGCGAGGGGATCGTCCGCTACCGGCACGTCTCGCGGACGGGAGCGACCTTCCAGTCGGTGGGCGACATCGAGCGTGCCCTCGCCACCCTGGGCTGATGCCCGCGGACAAGGCCGAGCCGCGTGCGTTCTCGGTTGGCAGCGGTCCCGCGATCCGCGGTGAGGCGGCGGGGGAGGGGGCGCCGGTCGTCCTCTGCCACGGGCTGACCGCGACCCGCAGCTCGGTCGTCCACGGATCGCGGGCGCTGGAGCGCGCCGGGCATGCCGTGGTCACCTACGACGCGCGCGGCCACGGCGATTCCGACCCCGCCCCGGGGGACGGGGGTTATGGATACCCGAAGCTGGTGGACGACCTGGAGTCGGTCGTCGAGTCCCAGGTCGGCGAGGGCCCTTTCGTGCTGGGCGGCCACTCGATGGGTGCTCACACGGCGATCGCGTATGCCTTGCGCCATCCCGGGCGACTCGCCGGCCTCGTCGCGATCGGGCCGAGCTACCCGGGGCCGGCCGCCGGCGAAGACTCGCTCGGCTACTGGGACGGCCTCTCGGAGGCGCTCGAGCGCGAGGGCGTCGAGGGCTTCGTCGCCTACGTCGACCGGCACCAGCAGATCGACCCACGCTGGCGCGACTCGGTTCTGCGCTTCACCCGCGAGCGGATGCTGCGCCACAGGCACCTGGGCGCGATCGTCGAGGCTCTTCGCCAGGTGCCGCGCTCGCAGCCGTTCGTGGGCCTCGACGAGCTGGAGTCGGTCGAGGTCCCGACGCTGGTCGTGGCGAGCCACGACGCGGCCGACCCGGGGCATCCATACGAGATCGCGGCCGCCTATGCCGAGCGGATCCCGCAAGCTCAGCTGATCAGCGAGCCCGCCGGGGAGTCGCCGCTCGCCTGGCAGGGCGGCCGCCTCTCGCGCGCCATCGCCACCTTCGCAGCGGGCCTCTAAGCGTTCCGGTGCGCTTTATGCCACCTATGGGCGCATAAAGCGCACCGGAACGATCGGGTTCCAATAGCGTTGCGGCGATGAAGGCGCCGGCGGAGGGGACGTTGCGGGGGATCGCGACCTTCCTTGCGACTTTCGGCATCGGCGTCGCCACCTACATCGCGATCGCGGAGTCGGGAGGCGGCTCGCCGGTTTGCGTCGCCGGCGGGCACGGGTGCCAGACGGTCGCGGAAAGCTCCTACTCGCACCTGTTCGGGGTCAACATCGCCGTCTTCGGGATCTTCGGCTACGTCCTGCTGCTCGGCGCCGCGCTTCTCCGCGGCGACCTGGCCCGCATGGCGGGCTTCGCAATCGCCCTCGTCGGCTTCGGCTACAGCCTCTACCTGACCTACCTCGAGGTCTTCACGATCGAGGCGATCTGCCAGTGGTGCGTGGCCAGCGCCGTTTTGATGACCCTGCTGTTTGCTACGAATTCACTCCGAATGCTTGCCTACGTGGGGACAGAGCCGTGAGCGAGCGCCAGGGCGGCGCGGACGAGCGCCGCCAGAACCTGATCAAGCTCGCCAGCGCCATCGCCTTCGTCGCCGTGGCCGTCGTCGTTGTGCTGATCGTCGTCAGCCAGAACCAGGGCAGCGAGAGCGGTGGCGACAGCAGCGACCTCGACGGCATCGCCGAGGTCAAGCAGGAACTCTCCGGCATTCCGCAGGACGGGATGGTCCTCGGCGAACCCGGTGCCAAGGTGACCGTGCTCGAGTTCGCCGACCTCCAGTGCCCGGTCTGCAAGGGCTACTCCGAAGAAGTCCTCCCTGAGATCATCGAAAACCGGGTCCGCAGCGGCGAAGCGAAGCTGAGCTTCCGCAATTACACGATCATCGACGAACAGTCGATCCCCGCCGGCGCCGCGGCGATCGCCGCCGGCAAGCAGGGCCGGGGCTGGAACTTCGTCGAGCTCTTCTACCGCAACCAGGGCATCGAGCACTCCGGCTACGTCACCGACGAGTTCCTCACCGCGATCGCCGAAGGCGCCGGGGTGCCCGACATCGACAAGTGGAACCGCGACCGGAAAAGCAAAGCCGTGCTCGGCGAAGTCGAAGCATCGACCAAGGAAGCCCAGGAACTGGGCTTCAACGGCACACCGTCGTTCGCGATGGAAGGCCCCGGTGCCGATGGGACCGAAGCACTGGGAACCCCGGAATCGGCCGGCGCTCTGGAATCGGCGATCTCCTCCGCGGCCGGCTAGGCCCAGGTAGACATAACCACCATTATCGTGCGTTGAATCCGCGCGTTGGCCCTTCCGGTGCGCCTTTGCCCCCTATAGGTGGATAAAGCGCACCGGAAGCTAGGCGGCGAGAGTGGCCTGGCCGTGGACGAGCGGCCGGACCAGCGGCGGCGACTTGGGAAGCTCACCACGCTCTACGCGCTCGACGGTGAACGGCGAGGCTTCGATCGTCGCCACGGTGTCGCGGTTGCAGTGGCAGCCGTCCCCTAGGAAGCGCCAGGGGCCCTCGAGGCGGTCCTGCCAGCGTGCCAGGCCCGGCTCCGCCGACCGCACGTGCTCGACGAAAAGCAGCTTGCCGCCGGGCTTCAGCACCCGGGCTGCATCGTCCAGGGCGGCCCGAGGGTCGGGCACCGTGCAGAGCACCAGGGTGAAGACGGCGGTGTCGAAGCTGTCGTCGTCGAAGGGGAGGCTGCCGGCGCCCGCCTGCACGACGGAGACCTCCCTCCCCCACCCCGGCACTTTCGGTCGAAGCCTGTTGAGCATGTGCTCGTCCGGCTCGGCCAGCACCAGCTCGGTGACGGCCTCGGGATACAGCTCGACGTTGATGCCGGTGCCAGCGCCTATGTCGATCGTCCGCCCTCTCGCGGCCGCAAGCGTCTCGCGCCGGATCTCGCGCATGCCGGCCTCCTCGGTCGACTTCATCAGGCTGTCGTAGACGGCCGAGAAGAACCTCCCCCAGGTGGCGTCGTAGATGCGGCCCATCGGGTTCGTGCCCTGCTAGGCGGCTTCGCGCTCGGCGCTGGGCTGCTCGCTGGTCTCGGAGCTCTCGTCCGACTTGCTGGCCGCGGCGCGCTCCTCGTAGGCATGGCGAGCGCCGTGGTCGACTTCGGTCATCAGCTTGTCGATCTTCATCAGCCGCCCGATCGCCTCGCGCAGGCCACGCGGCAGCAGCCCGACGAACTTGAACATGGCGCCGTTCGCGCGCGGGACCCAGACGTCGAAGCGCGGGACCTCGAGCGCGTCGACGATCTCGTTGGCCACGTCCTCGGCCTCGACCGGTTTGACGAAGCGCTGGCCGACCCCCGCCGTCAGTTCGGTGTTGACGACGGTCGGCATCACACAGCTGACCTCGACCCCGCTGCCGCGCAGCTCCTGGCGGACGGCCTCGCTGAGGCCGACGACGGCGTGCTTGGTGGCCGAGTAGGTCGCGATGCCGGGCACCCCGCCCTTGCCCGCCTGCGAGGCGATGTTGACGATGTGTCCCCCTGCCCGCGGGCGCAGCCTTTCGATCCCCAGTTGGGTGCCGACGATGACGCCGTAGACGTTGATGTCGAGCTGGCGCTTGATCGAGTCGTCGGCCTCCTCGACCAGCGGCGTCACCGGCATGATCCCGGCGTTGTTGATCAGCACGTCGACGGGGCCGAGCTCGCGCTCGGCGGCGTCGAGGAAGGCCGTGAAGGAGCCGCGGTCGGTGACGTCGAGCGCCAGCGCGACCGTGCCGCCGCCAAGCCCCGCGGCCGTCCGTTCGGCCAGGGCTAGGTCGAGGTCCCCGATCGCCACGCGGCAGCCCTTGCGGACCAGTGCCGTCGCCGTCGCCTTGCCGATCCCCCGGGCACCGCCGGTGATCGCCACGACCTTGCCGCTGAGTGAACGTCGCTCCTTCGCCATCGGGTGCCTCCTCCTCCGGCGGGCCTCAGGCCGCCGGCTTGTAGACGGTGACCACGGCTGCTCCGCCGAGGCCGATGTTGTGCTGCAGCGCGGTCTTCGCGCCCTCCACTTGGCGCTTGTCGGCCTGGCCGCGCAACTGCCAGGTCAGCTCCGAGCACTGCGCCAGCCCGGTCGCGCCGAGCGGGTGGCCCTTGGAGATCAGCCCGCCCGAGGGGTTGACGACGACCTTGCCGCCGTAGGTGGTCGCTTCTTCGTCGACCAGCTTGTGGCCCTCGCCCTCGGCGGCGAAGCCGAGCGCTTCGTAGGTGATGAGCTCGTTGGCGCTGAAACAGTCGTGCAGCTCGCAGACGTCGACTTCCTCGGCCGTGACGCCGGCCTCGGCATAGGCTTCGTCGGCCGCCTGCTTCGACATGTCGGCGCCGACGATCTTCATGCAGTCGGCGTCCTCGTCGAAAGTGGAGCTGAGGTCGGTGACCATCGCCTGGCCGGCGATCTCGATCGCCTGGCCCCAGAGGCCGTGCTCCTCGACGTAGCTCTCCGAGGCGACGATCGCGCAGGCCGAGCCGTCGGAGGTGGGCGAGCACTGCAGCTTGGTCAGCGGGTCGTGGATCATCTTCGCCGCCTTGATGTCCTCGATCGTGTACTCGTCCTGGAACTGGGCGTAGGGGTTGTTGACCGAGTGCTTGTGGTTCTTCCAGCCGATCCAGGCGTAGTGGTCGGGGTTGGAGCCGTACTTCTCCATGTGGTCGCGACCGGCGTTGCCGAACATCTGCGGCGCCGGCGGCGACTGCTCGGGGTCGCGGATCTCGAACATCCGCATCGCGTGCTTGTCGAGCGCGTTGGTGCGGTCGGTGTACTTGACGCCGAGGCTGCCCGGCTCCATCTTCTCGAAGCCGACCGCGAGCGCGCAGTCGACGAGACCGCCCTTGACCGCCTGGCGGGCGAGGAAGAGCGCCGAGGAGCCGGTCGAGCAGTTGTTGTTGACGTTGACGACCGGGATCCCGGTGAGGCCCAGCTGGTAGAGCGCCCGCTGGCCGTAGGTGGAGTCGCCGTAGCAGTAGCCCGCGTAGGCCTGCTCGACGTCGTCGTAGGCGATGCCTGCGTCGGCGAGCGCCTTCTCCCCCGCCTCCTTGGCCCAGTCCGGGTAGTCGCCCTCCTTGGTGCCGGGCTTCTCGAACTTGGTCATCCCGACCCCGATCACGAACGTGCGGTTGCTCAAAGCCTTCTCCTGTGTCGTCGCCCCGCCTCGCCGGCGAGTTTGGCTGCCTGGCCAGGAAATCTACCGGTCAGGCCGATCCGGTGGCAATACTGCGCGGAGTGATCGTCGACTGCGCCGCTTACGAGCAGGGGAAAAGGATCTCCGGTCGCCGGGATCTACGAAGCGCGTGGGCTGGCTGTAGGGCGCTCCCGGTAGCCTGAAGGGTCGTGATTCTCGCTGCGCTGAGCACAGATCCCGCCGCCGGCGTGGGGATCTTCGCCGCCCTCGCGGCGGGGTTCGTCTCCTTCCTCTCCCCCTGCGTGCTGCCGCT
>DASUIY010000262.1:0-13524 GCA_036279555.1 Solirubrobacterales bacterium
GGCGGCGCGCTTGTCGGCGATCGTCCGCTCCAGCTCCTGGAACTTGTAGGGAGGCATCGCCTCCAGCCGCTTTGACGGGTCCGAGATTCCCACGGGCGCGGAAATCTATTCGTCCAGGCCGGACAGCGCCGCGAGCAGCTCATCCGAGAGCTCGCCGGAGCAGATCGGCTCGGCCCAGCCGGTGAGGCGCACGTCAAGGTCGGGCGAGATCTCCACCTCGAGCTCGCCACCGTCGAGCTCGACCGTGATCGGGCTGGGGGCGCCGCCCAGAAAGGCGGCCACCGCCGCCCCGCTGGCCCCGGTGCCCGAGGAGAGCGTCTCCCCCACCCCGCGCTCGAAGATCCGTGCCCGCACCCGGCCGCCCGTCACCCGGAAGAAGGAGACGTTGGTGCGGTTGGGGAAGAGCTCGTGGCCTTCGATCGGCGGTCCGATCTCGGCCAGGTCAAGGGACTCCAGCTCCCCCCCGGCCTCGATCGCGCACTGCGGGTTGCCGATCGAGACGTGCTGGAAGGGCCACTCACGTCCAGCGGCGCTGAGCGTGCCGGCTCCCTCCGGGCTGCCGGACGGGAAGTCCTTCGAACTGGTCGACGCGCGCCCCATCTCGACCGAGCAGGTCCGCTCGGAGGTGATCGTCGGCGTGACCAGCCCGGCGGCGGTCTGGATCGAAAAGGTGTCCCGGTCGGTCCAGCCGTGCCGGCGCAGGTAGAGAATCGCCTCACGGGCCCCGTTCCCCGACAGCTCCGCCTCCGAGCCGTCCGGGTTGAAGATCCGCAACGAGGCAACGAACTCAGGGTCATTGCTGCGCGAAAGCAGCAACACCCCGTCCGAGCCGATCCCGAAATGCGGGTCGCAAAGCCGCCGAACCCGCCCCGCCGTCAACTCCCACGGCAGCGAACTCTCCTCGACGATCAAATAGTCGTTCCCCAGCGCCTGCCACTTCTCGAATCTCACATCGCGCACCCTATGCATCCGTTCGCTGACTTCGTCGTTAGGTGTGCATATGCACCGGGAAAGGCGAAGTCAGCGGAGGTGGTGGGCGATTTGGGTGGCTGCCTCGGCGTCGGAGAGGGTGGTGCGGTCGATCCAGTGGAGGTTGGGGATCTTGCGCATCCAGGTGAGTTGGCGGCGGGCGTAGTTGCGGGAGCGCTTCTGCATCAGCTCGACGTCGCCGGCGAGGACTTCGTCGAAGCCGAGCGCCTTGCGGGCCGTGCGTGACGGACCGAGCGCCTCGGCTCTCTCGACCTCCTCGCGCGCCCCCGCGGCGACGATCTCCTCCGTTCGCGCGTCGATCCGCTCATACAGCCGCTCCCGCTCCATGTCGAGCCCGAAGACCGCCGTCGGGTGCCGTGTCTCAGGCGACCACAGCTCAGAATCCTCCGCTTCGGGCTCTGCCTTCACCAGCGACAGCTCCGCCAGCGCCGCCCGCAGGTACAACCCGGTTCCCCCGATCACGATCGGCCGCCGTCCGGCCGTCAGCGCCGCATCGATCTCCGCATGGGCGAGCGGCATGTAGCTCCCCACGTTGAAAGTCTCCGAAACCGGCACGAACCCCACCAGCCGGTGCTCGAGCTTCGCCTGCTCCTCCGCGCTCGCGACCCCGGTGAGCGTCTCCAGCCCCTCGTACACCTGCAGCGCATCGCAGGAGATGGCGACGGGGTTCTCGCCCCGCTTACGAAGCTCCTCCGCCAGCGCAACGGCGACGCCGGTCTTCCCGACCCCGGTCGGCCCGAATATCGCGACTACCGTCAAAGAAGCCGGGAGAGGGGTTGCGCCGCCACCCCTCCGAGCGTCTGCGACGTTGCCTCAGTGATCTCGACCTCGACGAAATCCCCGGGCTCGGCCTCGCCGTCGAAGTTCACCGCCTTGTTGTGCCTCGTCCGGCCCCGTAGCCGCGCCTCGTCCGTGCGGCTCGTCCCTTCCACCAGGACCTCCATCTCGCGCCCGACGAACCTCTGGGCCCGCTCGGTAGCCCGTGCCTGCACCAGCTCGACCAGCCGCTCCATCCGCTCCACCTTGACCGGGTGCGGCACCTGCTCGCCGAGATCGGCCGCCTCGGTTTCGCGTCGCGGCGAGAAGACGAAGGTGAAGGCGCCGTCGTAGCCGACCTCATCGACCACCTCCAGCGTCTGCTCGAAGTCGGCCTCGGTCTCGCCCGGGAAGCCGACGATGATGTCGGTGGTGAGCGCGCAGTCGGGGACGTGCTCGCGGATCAGCGAGACCCGGTCCATGTAGCGCCGGCGGTCGTAGGTCCGGCGCATGCGTTTGAGCACGGCGCTGGAGCCCGCCTGGAGCGGCAGGTGGATGTGCTCGCAGAGCGCCGGCAGATCGGCGTGGGCCCGGATCACGTCCTCCTTCATGTCCTTGGGGTGCGGGCTGGTGTAGCGGATTCGCTCGATTCCGTCGATCGCATCGATGCGGCCGAGCAGCTCGGAGAAGCCGATCCGCGTCTCCTTGGGCAGGTCGCGGCCGTAGCTGTTGACGTTCTGCCCGAGCAGCGTCACCTCGCGCACCCCGTCGGCGGCGAGAGCCTCCGCCTCGGCCATCAGCTGAGCCGGGTCGCGGCTGACCTCGCGGCCACGGGTAGAGGGCACGATGCAGTAGGAGCACTTGCAGTTGCAGCCCTGGGAGATCTGCAGCCAGCCCTGGAACTCGCGAACCCGCCGGGTCGGCAGGCTGGCCGAGAAGTCCTCGAACTCGAAGTAGCCCTGAGCGCTGAGCGAGTCGGAGTTGAGGAACTCGGCGAGCTTGTGTATCTGCCCCGGGCCGAAGGCGACGTCGACGAAGGGGAAGCGCTGAAAGACCTCGTCCTTGACCGACTGGGCCCAGCAGCCGCCGACGCCCACGACCCGGTCGGGGTATTCGGACTTGAGCCGCTTGGCCTCGCCCAGGTGGGCGACGAAGCGATTGTCGGCCGACTCGCGGATCGAGCAGGTGTTGAAGAGGATCAGGTCGGCGCCGTCGCGGCTCGGCGCCTCCTCGTAGCCCAGCGACTCGAGCATTCCGCGCATCCGCTCGGAGTCGTGCACGTTCATCTGACAGCCGAACGTGGTGACGTGGTAGCTGGGCATGCGCTCAGCGTACCGGGGCGACAGCCCCAATTACTACTGCGCCTCCTCCTCTTCGGCTTCCTCGGTCGCCTTGTGAAGGGCTGGCTCCTCGTGGTGTTCCTCGTCCTGGGCGTGGAGCACGGAGTAGGTCGTCGTGCCGCCGATCAGGAGCACGAACCAGAGCACGACGAGTGCCCCGAACCGCCCTGGGAACCCCTTGATGCGCAGGCCGACGAAGCTGAACAGCACCGCCGAGACCGCCAGCGCGATTCCGCAGACATAGAAGAGGGTTTCGTTGTCCATCGCGCCGGAATCCTATCCACTACTGCGCAGGCGCCGTCAGGCAGCTTGCGCCTCTTCGACCGGGGGCGTCTCAGCCTCGGCGGGCACCATCTCGGCGCCGATGCCGAGGGCGGTGCGGATCTTGCCCTCGATCTCGTCGGCGACCTCGGGGTTCTCGACCAGGAACTGCTTGGCGTTGTTGCGCCCCTGCCCTAGCCGGGTCTCGCCATAGGAGAAAAAGGCGCCCGACTTGCGCACGATGTCGTGCTCGATGCCGAAGTCGAGCAGCTCGCCTTCGCGCGAGATGCCCTGGCCGTACTCGATCTCGAACTCGGCCTGGCGGAACGGCGCGGCGCACTTGTTCTTGACGACTTTGACCCGCACCCTGTTGCCGACGGCCTCGGTGCCGTCCTTGAGGGTCTCGATGCGGCGGATGTCGAGCCGCTGCGAGGAGTAGAACTTCAGCGCCCGGCCGCCCGGTTGGGTCTCCGGCGAGCCGAACTGGACCCCGACCTTTTCGCGGATCTGGTTGGTGAAGACGCAGACGGTGTTCGTGCGGCTGAGGTTGCCGGCCAGTTTCCGCATCGCCTGTGACATCAGGCGGGCCTGCAGGCCCACGGTCGTGTCGCCGATCTGGCCGTCCAGCTCGGCTTTCGGCGTCAGCGCCGCGACGGAGTCGATCGCCACCACGTCGACCGCGGCGGAGGCGATCAGGCGGTCGGCGATCTGCAGCGCCTGCTCGCCGTAGTCGGGCTGGGAGACGAGCAGCTCGTCGGTGTCGACGCCGATCGCCCGCGCGTAGACGGGGTCCATCGCGTGCTCGGTGTCGATGAAGACGCAGACTCCGCCCTTCGCCTGGGCCTCGGCGATGACGTGGTAGATCAGCGTCGTCTTGCCCGAGGACTCGGGGCCGAAGATCTCGACGATCCGCCCCCGCGGCACCCCGCCGATACCGAGCGCGAGGTCGAGCGCGAGGGCCCCGGTCGGGATCGCTTCGACCGGCAGCGTGCTGTCGCCGCCGAGGCGCATCAGCGCGCCCTGCCCGAAGTCGCGCTCGATCTGCGTCACAGCGGCCTCGAGCGCCGCGTCCTTGGCCTTGGCGTCCTTCGCCGAGGCGTCCTTCAGAGCCGCTTTCTTGTCTGCCATTTCTCTCTTCACCTCACTGCCGCCCGTCTTCGGACAGCTCGACTTGCGCCAGCGGGGCATATCGCGCACCCTGCGGCTGGATTTCAGAACGGTAGAGCGTCACTCGGACGCAACTGGTGCTGTGCAAGAGCTCTCGCGGCAGCCCTCCCGGCTCCTTCTCGACCCGCCGCGGCAGCCGCGATCCCTTTCCCTCGGACTTGACCCTGGCAACCGTGACGTGGGGCCAGAAAGGCCGGCCCTCGGGCTTGTAGAGCCGCTCGGCGACGAGCCTGCGCTCCAGCCCCGCCTGCAGCTCCACGGCAGCGGGCGAGCTGGCCGGCAGGGCGAACAGGCGCGGGCGTTTGCGAGAAGGCTTGGCCACCGGGTCGGCCAGCTCGATCGAAGGCGCCGGACCGTCCAGGCTCTCGACGATCCCGGCCAGGCGGCCGATCTCCTTCTCCGGCGTGTACCCGAGGAAGGCGAGGGTGATGTGAAGGGACTCGGGCGGCACCACGCGCAGCGCGGGGTCTGCCAGCTCCCGCCGCCCCCAGGCCACGATTCCGTCTTGGAGCCCCTCCGGCAGGTCCAGTGCAACGAACAGCCGTGCCCGCGGGCTCTTCAGTCTCTCCTTCGCCATCCCGGCCAACGCTAAGGGGCGGCGGCGCACGGAACAACGCTAGAGCGTCAGAGAAGCGTCAATTGTGTGATGTGCGATTGCGATGCCGAGCCCGATGACGGCAGACTTTTTTCCCTTTACGAGTGACGCGTCGCTTGCCCTTGGGGCAACGCCGTGCTTTTGTCGCTTGACCCGAGGATGGACCCTGTGCAGGCGACACGAGTACGGGCTCTGCCTGGCCGGGAGAAGGCGTTTCCGGAACGGCGAGGAGGACGGCGTCGAGCGTTTGAACCCCGGTGATCTGCTGCCCGATAATTGTGAGGCAGACTCCGGTTACGTAGATTGAACAGATCTCCCATACGTCTTCAACCACTGACAAGCAGGCGAGTTGTCCAGGCTGCCCTGAGAGCGGTACTTCAGCGACGTCGAATGCAATCGAACCAGGGTCTTCACTCGGACTCCCCGACCATGCAAGCGAGACCCCATCGTCAAGCTGCCCCCAGCGACGGCTCGCAGACGAGCAGTCAGCAGTATCCGATCCTGGCCCCACCGTTACATAGGGTCGCCACCTGCATTCGGTCGACCAGCTCCAGTCCGGTGGGAACTCGCAAGAACTCCAAGTGACTGAGCCGGCCACGCTGGCCGAGCTCCAGTCGGGGCTTGCCTCGGCGCGGGTGAATTCACCGTTCGCTGCGTCTGCGGCAGCAGTCGCAGGGTTCAACGCGAAAAGCATTGCGCCTAGGACGACTACGAGGGGGAGATATCGGCGGATCATGGTCATTCGACGCATACCCAAATAAAACTATTTGAGTACCGCCTCGACAATAACGGTCGGCGCGACGTCTGTCTACAACGGCGCTTCGTCGCCGCTGAGCAGGATGCGGAGCAGATGCATCCCCACCAGGGCGGAGCGCTCGCGGATGTCGGCCCGCCCGCCCGGGATCACGGGGTCGCGGGCGATCGCCGTGCCGTCGGCGAGGCGGGCGTTGAAGCAGACGTAGCCGACCGGTTTGCGCTCGCTACCGCCGTCGGGGCCTGCGATGCCGGTGATCGAGACCGCGACATCGGCCTCGAAGCGCTCCAGCGCGCCCAGGGCCATCGCCTCCGCCACCTCCGGGGAGACGGCGCCCTTCGCCTCGATCAGCTCGGGGTCCACTCCCAGGAGCTCTGCCTTCGCCTCGTTGGAGTAGGAGACGACGCCGCCGGCCATGTAGGCCGAGGCCCCCGGAATGTCTGTGACCCGTGCCGCCAGCAGCCCCCCGCTGCACGACTCCGCCAGCCCGAGCCTGCGTCCCTGCAGCAGCTGGGCAACCTGCGAGTCGATCGTCTCGCCGTCGAGGCTGAAGAGATGGCGCTCGTGGCGCTCGGCGAGGCCGGCGCGCACCGCCTCGGCCGTCCCCGCGGCCTCTTCGCGGTAGCGAACGTCGATCTCGATCTCGCCGCGGCGCAGGCAGGTCGTGATCTCGACTTCGGGAAGCGCGATCCCGGCGCCCTCCATCTCGCGCAGGCTCTTGGCGATCTCCGACTCGGGGACGCCGAACATCCGCAGCGTGTACCCGTGCAGCGGCGAGGCGCGCTCGAGCAACCCCTGCACCGGCTCGGTCGCCAGCGCTGCCGGCCACATCGGCTGCAGCTCGCGGGGCGGGCCCGGGAGCACGACGACCACCCGCCCGTCCACCGGGACGACGAGCCCCGGGGCGGTTCCGACCGGGTCGAGGGGTGTCGCCCCCTCCGGCACCATCGCCTGCTTCCGGTTGGCCTCGCGCACGGCCTCGGGGTCGAAGTTGAACCGGCGCGCGAAACCGCGCAGGATCGCCGCGATCTTCTCCTCCACCTCCTCGTCGAGGACGAGCTCGCGACCGGCGAAGCTCGCCACCACCTCTGCGGTCAGGTCGTCGGCGGTGGGCCCCAGCCCGCCCGAGGTGACGATCAGGTCCATGCCCTCGCCGGCCATGAAGCGAAGGGCCGCCTCGAGGTCTTCGGGCCGGTCGCCGACGACGAGGATGTGAGCGACCTCGACGCCCAGCTCCGCCAGGCGTTCGGAGACCCAGGGCCCGTTGCGGTCGGCGATCCGCCCGGTCAGGACCTCGGTCCCGGTCACGACTATCCCCGCGCGAACCTCAGCCGCCCCCGGACGCGGGAGCGAATCCCTGTCCATATCTGACTCTTCAGGCATTCGCGGGAGCAGAGGAGGTGGCGCGTGTCATGTGCAGGTGGGCCGCTCTGTTTCGGAGAGTCGCGTCAGATCGCCTTCGGCGTCGATCGAGTACCCGATCGGGCTGGCCGTTGCCGGGATCTTCGCTTCCTTGCCGTCGACGAGCATCGATACCTCTCCGTTGCCGAAGGAGACGGTGAAGCTACCGGACCGGAAGGGCCCCGCCTCGGCTCCCGTTTCCAGGATCTGGCCGCCGACCAGGGGCCGCCCCCCGTCGTCGAGGAGGCAGACCCAGACTTCGCCGCCGGCAACGAGGGTGACCGAAACCGTGGATGCGGCCGGCTTCGGCGGGGCCGGCGCACCGGTGACGGCGGGACGCCCCAGCACCCCCCGCGGCGGGCCTTCGTCGCCGTCCCCGCCGTCGGGCAGGGCGACGATCGCGATCGCGGCGACAGCGACGACGCCCACCACGGTCGCCCAGGCCCAGCCGGCAGCCGGGCCGCGCGGTGGAAGCGCCGGCGGCCGCGGAGCCGCATCGCGCCCCGCACTCGGCGCCCCTTCGACGCTCTCCCGGTATTCGGCGGCCAGGCGCTCCCCGTCGAGGCCGAGGAAGGAGGCATAGGTGCGGATGAAGCCGCGGTTGTAGACGCCGCCGGGGAGCACGTCCCAGTCCTCGGCCTCGATCGCCTGCAGGTACCGGAGCCGTATCCGCGTCGCCTCCTCGACCTCGGAGAGCTCGATCCGGCGCCGCTTGCGCGCCTCGCGGAGGATTGCGCCGACCCGGCGTTCCATCCCCCCATTGTCCTACCGCGACTACTCGGGCAGGGCGCTGGAGCGCTCCGGCTCCGGCTCGGCCACCTCTGCGCCGCTGCCGGCGAGCCGGGCCAGGTCGGCCGGGGTGACCAGGACCTGGCGAGGCTTGGAGCCTTCGTAGCCCGAGATGACGCCTCGGCGCTCGAGCATGTCGATCAGGCGCCCGGCGCGCGTGTATCCGACGCGCAGGCGCCGCTGGATCATCGAGACCGAAGCGGTTTCGGTCTCGACCACGACGCGGATCGCCTCGTCGAGCAGGTCGTCGCTGTCGGGGTCGTAGTCGCCCTCGGCTTCGACCCCCTTCTCCTCGTGCACCTCGAGCAGCTCCTCCTCGAATTCGGGTTCGCCCTGCTTGGCCCAGTGCTCGGTGATCCGGGCGGTCTCCTCCTCGGTGACGAAGGCGCCCTGGATCCGCTGCAGCTTCGACGTCCCGGCGCCGCGGAAGAGCATGTCGCCCTGACCGAGGAGGGCCTCCGCCCCGCCCTGGTCGAGGATGACCCGCGAGTCGGTCTGCGAGGAGACGGCGAAGGCGATGCGGGCGGGGATGTTGACCTTGATCGTGCCGGTGATGATGTCGGTGGACGGGCGCTGGGTGGCCAGCACCAGGTGGATGCCGGTGGCGCGCGACTTCTGCGCGAGCCTGATGATCGAGTCCTCGACCTCGGCCGGGGAGACCATCATCAGGTCCGCGAGCTCGTCGATCACGCAGAGGATGTGGGGCAACGGCGGTTCGCCGGCCTTGGCGCGGGCGCGATTGAGCTCGGCGAGGTTGCGGCAGCGGGCCTGGCCCATGATCCCGTAACGGCTCTCCATCTCGCCGATCAGGTTGGCCAGCACGTTTGCCGCGAGGCGCGGCGAGGTGACCACCGGCGTCAGCAGGTGGGGGACGTTCTCGTAGTGGTTGAGCTCGACCTGCTTGGGGTCGACCAGGACCAGGCGCACGTCGTTGGGCGAGGCCTGCATCAGGATCGAGGAGAGGATCGCGTTGACGCAGCCGGACTTGCCCGAGCCGGTCGTGCCGGCGACCAGCACGTGGGGCATCTTCGCCAGGTCGGTCCAGACGGCGTTGCCGTCGATCCCCTTGCCGAGCCAGGCGACGAGCGGCGAGGTCTTCTCCGGCCGGCCGGCGTAGATGTCGCCGAGCCGGACGATGCGGCGGCGCGTGTTCGGCACCTCCACCCCGACCGCCTGCTTGCCGGGGATCGGCGCCAGGATGCGGATGTCGGTGGAGGCGAGCGCGTAGGCGAGGTCGTTGGAGAGCTCGGTGACTTTCTTGACCTTGGTGCCCGGCGCCAGCCGCAGTTCGTAACGGGAGACGTGAGGGCCGCTGACGATGCCGACGATCTTCGCCTCGACCCCGAAGTGGCCGAGGGTCTCGACCAGCTTGCGCCCGACCAGCTCGTGGTCGCGCGGGTCGACGCCCTTGTCGCCTTTCCCCCGCTCCAGCGCCTTGGCCGGCGGCGGGCGGTAGTCGATGCCCTCCGAGATCGTCACCCCGCGCTTGTTGCCCTGCGGCGTCAGCGAGACCTGCTCCGGCTCCGGCACGGGGGCCTCGCCTCCGGCCGCGGCCTCTTCCTCCGCCTCGATCTCGGCCAGCTCCTGGTCGAAGTCCTGCGTGACGGGCTCCTCGACCGCCTCCTCCCCTTCCTCGACGAGCGCGACGGTCGGCTCCATCTCCTCCTCGTCCGGATAGGCGCTCATCACGTCCGTCGGCCCCGCCGCGGTCTCGAAGGCGAACGTCTTCTCCTCGCGCCGCGCTTCGCGAGTCCGGGCAACCGTGTCGGCGACACCGCGACTTCCGACGAAGAGGGCTCGAACCCCCCGGCCGACCCCCCTGGAGAGGGTGGAGATCGAAGTCCCGGTGACGAGCAGCCCGCCGACGACGAGCATCAGGACCGTCGCAATCCGAGCCCCCACGTTCCCCACCAGATAGGTCAGCCCGGTCTCGATCCCACTCCCGACCTTCCCCCCGTCCCAGCCGAAGAACAGCACGAAGCTCAGATAAACACCGGCGGCGATCAGCCCAAGCCCGATCAGGTCCAGATGCCGCTGCTCCAAAGCCCGCGGCAAATGCAATTTCGGCTTCGAAGCTTTCGCCTTAGCTCGCGGTTTCCGACGGGCAGCGGTCTTCTTCTTGCGCACGAACATAAAGCGTCGCTTCGACGTGCGCAGCTTCACCCCTGCGCCGTGGAAAGGGGAATCGGGGAGGGCTGGAACGTCTTGTACTTTTTCGCCCACCCGACCGAGGCGCCAGCCAATCCCCGTCCCACCGAAAAAGTTAAGTGGAAGCCCTCCCCGATTCCCCCCTCCTGTCGGCCTAAAAGGGGGCTAAAACTCCACCGCTCACGAAGATTTCGCCTTTAACATCGGTAGCGATGCTCGCAGGAGACACCGAGACCGCCACCGCTCGCGTCCTGGTCGTAGAGGACGACGCCGACATCGCCGACGTCCTGCGCCGCTCGCTGCGCCAGGAGGGCTACGAGGTCAAAACCTCCGCCGACGGCGTCGACGCGCTCGACGTCGCCTCCGGATTCGCCCCCGACCTGGTCGTCCTCGACCTCGGCCTCCCCCGCCTCGACGGAGTCGAGGTTTGCCGCCGCCTGCGGGCGGACGGCGACGTGCCGATCCTTATGCTGACCGCCCGGACGGAGACCGAGGACCGAGTGGGCGGCCTCGACAGCGGTGCCGACGACTACCTGGTCAAGCCCTTCGAGCGGCAGGAGCTGCTGGCCCGGATCAGGGCGCTGCTGAGACGGCGCCCCCCGCGAGGATCGGCCTCGATCGCCGTCGAGGGCCTAACGCTCAATCCCGACACGCGCGAGGTCAAGCGCGGCGAGCGGGAGCTGGAGCTGACCAACCGGGAGTTCGAGCTGCTCGAGTACCTGATGCGGAACGAGCGCCTGGTCATCTCACGCGAGCGCCTGCTCGACGACGTCTGGGGCTACGACCCGACCGCCGCCACGAACACGATCGACGTCTTCGTCTCCAACCTCAGGCGCAAGCTCGAGGCGGGCGGCGAGCCCCGGCTCCTGCACACCAAACGCGGAGCCGGCTACGTGCTGAAGGGCTAGATGGTTGATCCCACGACCCCGCACACCTGGATGATGTGCCTGGCACTGCGCATCTCCACGTCCTCGGGCTTGCCTTTGGCACCACCAAAGGCTGCGCCCTGCGTCCTCGATCTGCTTGGCCAGACACATCCCCAGTCACACGCGGCCGTGGGATCAACCATCTAGATGAGGAAATTCCTGCGCAAACCCGGCACCTGGCCGGTCCGGTGGCGCCTCGCCGGCGTCTCCGCCGGGCTGACGCTGGTGATCCTGCTCGTTTTCGGCGCGGTGATCGGCCAGATGACGACGAGCCGCGTCCGCGACGACTTCAACAGCGAGGTCCAGGGAGCGGCGCAAGCTCTTGCCGGAGAATTCCGCATCGTCTACACGCCGCTCGGCAGGATCTCCTACAAGCGGGGCCCGCGCCTCGACGACTTCGTCCGCCCCGACGGCGCCAGCGCCAGGGTCTTCGACCTCAACGGCAACCTGGTGGAAGAGAGCAGCGGCGCCGTCGACATGGGGGCGCTCTCCCCCGGCCTCTCCAATCACGGGCAGATGCGCGTGGCCACCGCCCAGATCACCGGCACCACCGGCCTCGTCACCGGCTACGTGCAGTACGGCCGCAGCCTGACCCATGTCGACTCGACGGTCGACCGCCTCTGGCTCTTCGTCGCCGCCGGGATCATCGGCGGCACGCTCCTCGCCAGCCTCGCCGGCGTGGCGATCGCCGCGCGAGCGATGCGGCCGATCTCGGCCCTGACGGCGACCGCGCGCGAGGTCGCCGACACCGGCGACCCCTCTCCCCACATGCCGGACCCCCAGGTCGACGACGAGGTGGGCGAGCTGGCCCGGACACTGGAGCAGATGCTGCGCTCCCTCGACGCTGCCCGCAGCGAGCGCGAGGCGGCGATGAAAAAGCAGCGCGAGTTCGTCGCCGACGCATCCCACGAGCTGCGCACGCCGTTGACCAGCGTCCTCGCCAACCTCGAACTGCTCGAGGCCTCGCTGCGGGAGCCGCGCGACGGCGAGGAGCAGGCGATGGTCGACTCGGCGCTGCGTTCCTCGCGGCGGATGAGCCGGCTCGTCTCCGACCTGCTGCTGCTCGCGCGTGCCGACGCGGGCCGGGTCGGCCGGCACCGGCCCTGCGACCTGGCGGAGGTCGCCGGCAACGCGGCGGTCGAGGTCGCCCCGACGCTGGTGGATCACGAGCTGGCGGTCGACAACGGCGTACCGCTGGCGGTCGAGGGCAACCCGGACGAGCTGCACAGGATGGTCCTCAACCTGCTCGACAACGCCGCCCGGCACACGCCGGCGGGAAGCCGGATCGAGCTGCGCTTGCACGCGGCCCGGGGCGACGCCGTGGTCGAGGTCTCCGACGACGGTCCGGGCGTCCCGGCTGATCTGCGCGGGCAGGTCTTCGACCGCTTCGTCCGCGGCGAGGGCCCGGCCGACACCGCCGTCGGCGCGGGAAGCGGGCTCGGCCTGGCGATCGTCGCCGCCGTAGCCGCCTCGCACGGGGGCTCGGTCGAAGTCGCGGAATCGGAGATGGGCGGTGCCCTCTTCCGTGTCCGCCTCCCCCTGGAGAGGACCACCGAGGCCGACCGGATCAGGACGTGAAGGCGTCTTCGCCGATTATCCGCAAGCCGTCTTGGGCGGTCGTCACCGCGAAATCGACCGGTCCACCGACATCGAGCAGGAAGTGCGCCCTGGCTGCCAGGATCCGCAGTCGCTCGGACGCCGGCAGCTCGCCAAGGTCGATCGTCGACTTCGTCTCGCGGATCAAGACCAACCTCTCTCTACCGTCTACGGGCATGGTGATCGCCCAGTCGGGCGAGTAGCGTCCGACTGGCGTGTCCACCCAGAACTGGCGCGGCAGCTTGAGGAAGAGATCGACACGCTCGTCCGCATCGAGCACAGCGGCGAACTCACGCTCCACCTTCGAGTCGTGGGCGACCCAGTCGTAGAGGCTCGCTGAGCCCTCCCTTGTAGCCAGTGCCCCTTGCCACGGCGTTCCCGGCGGCGGCTCGGGAGTGTTCTTCCAGATGAACGATTCTGGAATCGTGCTGGCCGTCCACCACTCGCCCTCCGCGGTGGGCTCATAGACGATTCCTGCGACCATCTGCTCGGCGCCGACGGTCCTGATCGCCCGACTCACAGCAGCGGCCCACTGCTCCGGCTGGGCCACCGCCAGCTCGGGCCGTGGAGCTAGGCGGACGATTTCCCCGATCGTCGCGCGGGTCAACGGTATGGAGGGCGTCCCACCATAGAGATCGTCCTCGATCAGCCGGGCCACATCTGGCAGCCGTCCCTTCCGGGCAAGCGCCTGCCCCGCCCGGACCGACTCGATCCCATTCTCGGAGTCGGGAATACCCTCGACGTCGAAGGCGATCTCACCGGACTCAATCGCATTTCGCGTCTTGCTGACGCCACGAAGCT
>DASUIY010000263.1:0-2170 GCA_036279555.1 Solirubrobacterales bacterium
CGAAGCCGCCGGCGAAGGGAAGGGTGAGATTGTCGACCCGGACCCCGCCGAGCACCGGGATCAGCGCCGCGCCGACCTGGCCCGTCAGCTTGGGCAAGGCCGAGAGGCCGCGCACGTCGTCGAGCACGCCGACCGCCGCGATCGCCGCCGCACCGAGCAGGATCGAACGGGTCTCGCCATCGCTGGGAAGCCAGATCCAGCCCGCCACCTCGATCCCGGCGAAGATCGCCAGGCCGGAGAGCCGCGGCATCGGCCGGTCGTGCAGGCCGCGTTCCTTGGGCACGTCGATCGCCCCCAGCCGGTGGGCGAGGCGCTCGGCATAGGGAACCGTCAGCCAGGCGATCGCGGCCGCTGCGAGGAAGGCGAAGACAGCGTCGGTTGTCGTGGGGGCCATCGCGCGTTGCCCGTCGACGATGCAGGCGAGCCCAGGCTACTCGACCGTCTCGACAGCGCCGAGGACGGCGTCCACGAGCAGCCCGGGATCGCGGCGATTGAGCACGCCGAGCGGCGCCTCGCGCTTGCGCAGCGGCAGCTCGGCCGGGTCGCCGAGCACGCGCATGCGCCCTTCTGCGATCAGGGCCTCGTCGACTCCCCCCATGCGCCCGGCGAAGGTCGTGAAGACGGGCGTGCCGAGCGCCACCGCCTCGCGGTTCATCGTCCCCCCCGCGCTGACCACCAGGTCGGCGTGGGCGATCAGGCTCTGGGCGTCGATCGCCCGCTCGGGAACGATCAGGTTCGCGGCTGCCATCGCCCGCGCCTCGGCGCCCTGTCGCCCGGTGCGCGGGATCACCACCGCCTGCACGGCGTCGGACGCGGCGAGGTGGCGAATCGCCTCGCCGTAGCGGTCGTTGCGGGCGTGGTACTCGGAAGTCTCGGGCGGCGGCCGGAGGACGGCGATCACCTTCCCGCGGTCGAGGCCGAGCTCGTCCAGCACCGCGGCGTCCGGCTCGAAGTCGGCCAGGTAGTACTCCTCCTTCAGGCCCGGGTAGCGGACCAGCTTGCGCTCCTTGGCGCCGATCCGCCGCAGCCGCTCGAGTGGGATCGAGTCCGGCATCAGCACCCGGCGAGCCGCCCGGAAGGCGATCTGGCGCTGCCAGCCGGCGAACTCGTAGTCCTGCATCTGCACCGAGGGGATGCGGTAGAGCGAGGAGACCACGGCGAGGTCGACGGAGCCGTGCGCGACGGCCAGGCCGGGGCGCTTGTCCCAGACGAGCCGGGCGAGTGCCGCCGACCGGCCGGCGAGGGCCGCGCCCTTCTTCAGGCTGGAGGCGCCGGCGTGCCGCCCAACCCCCTCATACGGGATTCCCAGCCGGTCGAGCACCCCCAGCGTCTGGCCGTACTCGCGAGCCGTGACGAGCACCTCGTCCCCCCGCGCCTCGAAGCGCTCGATCAGCGGCCGCAGGACCAGCGGGTGCGCTGCCGCCGTGCAATCGACCCAGACCAGCATCCGGCGACCCTATTTGCTCAGACCGAAGCGGGCGAGAGCTGCGGGTAGAGCGGGTAGCGGTCCATCAGGGCGCGGGTGCGCTCGGAGAGGGCGTCCTTTTGGGACTCGAAGTCGCCGGAGAGCGCGGTGGCGATGACGGAGGCGATCTCGGTCATGTCGTCCTCGGCCAGGCCGCGAGTGGTCAGCGCGGGGGTGCCGATGCGCAAGCCGGAGGGATTCATCGGCGGGCGCGGGTCGAAGGGGATCGCGTTGCGGTTGACCGTGATGCCGACGGCCTCGAGCCGGCCCTCCGCCGTCTGGCCGTCCAGCCCGGTGGGAGTCAGGTCGACCAGGACCAGGTGCACGTCGGTGCCGCCGGTCAGGACGGGCACGCCGCTGGCTTCGAGGCCCGCGGCGAAGGCCTGCGCGTTGGCGATCGTCTGCCGCTGGCGCCGGCGGAACTGCTCGCTGGCGGCGATCCGCAGGGCGACGGCCTTGGCGGCGATCGTGTGCATCAGCGGCCCGCCCTGCATGCCGGGGAACACCGCGGAGTCGACCTTCTTGGCCAGCTCGGCGCGGCACAGGATGAAGCCCGCGCGCGGGCCGGCGAGCGTCTTGTGGATCGTCGTCGTCACCACGTCGGCGTGTGGCACCGGATTCGGGTGCTCGCCGGCGGCGACGAGACCGGCGAAGTGGGCCATGTCGACCATCAGCTTGGCCCCGACCGAGTCGGCGATCTCGCGG